>JBLHOX010000135.1:0-7962 GCA_047623725.1 Dokdonia sp.
ATTAAGCAAGAAATGGGAGCTTTTAACGATCAAATGCCTAAAGATGTAGAAGTTTTTTATACAGGACAGATAGAAGAGCAGGAAAAGGAAATGACATTCCTGATGAGTGCTTTCTTTGGAGGTTTAGGATTGATTTTCTTTTTATTAATATTCCAGTTTAGTTCTATTTCAAAACCTGTGATTATTATGATCGCTATTTTCCTGAGCTTCATTGGTGTTTTTGGAGGTATTATCATTAGTGGATCTTCTTTTGTGATTATCATGACCATGATGGGTATTATATCTCTTGCGGGAATTGTGGTAAACAACGGGGTTGTACTCCTAGATTACACACAACTACTCATAGATCGTAAAGAAGTAGAAAGGGATCTTGAAGGAAAACAGATGCTTGATAAAGAAACCACAAAACAACTTATTATAGAAGGTGGTCGTGCACGTTTACGTCCTGTAATACTTACTGCAATTACTACCGTATTAGGATTAATACCACTTGCGATAGGAATTAATATAGACTTCTTCGGGTTGTTCCAAGACTTTGATGCTGGAGTTTATGTGGGAGGAGATAATGTAATTTTCTGGGGACCATTAGCATGGACCGTAATTTACGGCCTAATTATCGCAACGTTCTTGACACTTATTATTGTACCACTACTCTATTATATTGTATATCGTATGAAACTTTATTTTAGAGGGGCTGCTACTACAGATGTAAATTACAAAGCAATACTCACTGATGATGAAGAACTAGCAGATGCTTTAGAAAAGAACATATTGGATAATGAATCTTTTGACTATCCGATCCCTGAAGGAGAATAACTCATAAACGATTCTAAGATAGAATACTAAAAACGCCAGCTATATGCTGGCGTTTTTTTTGTTTTTCTTAGTCCGCTTTCGCACTTCGATAGACTCAGCATAAACTCCAGCGGACACACATTTAACACCATTTAAAACACACGATTCATTGATTTTACGTAACTTATAGTACTCTCTAAAACTTTAGTCATGTCAAAACTTGCACTTCCTATCCGTTATGCGATCGCGATAAGCGGTCTCCTTATTAGTTATTTTCTAGTTATTTCTTTACTTGGATGGCATACAAACCCGTTGTTTAGTTTATTTAACGGGGTGATTACTGCCTTTGGAATTTACGAAGCTATTAAGGGGTATAAATTGAGGAAAAATGAAGCCTTCACTTATGCCGACGGCTTTTCTGTGGGTATTGTGACTGGTTTTGTTGCGACACTATTATTCACCATTTTCTTTGGAATTTATGCAGGAAATATTGCCCCTTCCTTTCTAGATAATTTTATGGGGCCTTGGGGAAGTTCTACAAGTCTTGGAATTATTTTATTCACCGTTGCTATTGGTGGCTTTGCAACTACTGCCGTAGTCACGCTATCATTTATGCAATTATTCAAAACGAGTTGGAACACTACAAAACCAGAAAACACTACTGAATTTATGGGTGAAGAAGTAGTTGGTTTAAAAGAATAATAGCATCCTTGACACATACATCTTAAACAAAACACATCAACGCACTTGGATATGAATATGATCGTCGTGACGTACGGCGCGACACCCATGATATCTAATTTTAAGATGCTTTACCTGCATTCTATCTCTTAAGTGTGGTTCTATAAAGATCTTGGAAATAGACGATTCTTGCGTAAGAAGTTGTAACATCTTTTTTGTTCCCTTTTCAGAGAAATTAAGGTCTGGATGTACCGTTCCTAACGTAAGATATTTTGAGAAGTCATATTGCCAATATCCTTTCTCTTTGCAGACGGAGATTTGATCATACTCACCAGATACTGGATAAACAAAAGCACCATATCCACTAATGGAAGGTTTCTCATTTATAATGTTGCCTTTATCATCTTCGTAAAACAAGGATATATCCAACTTCTTACCATCTTTATGACTTAAATGTGGCGGTAATGGGAAGCCGTCAAAAAAAGGGAAATTAGCATCAAGGCAATGTATCTCTATACCTGGATAGGTCTTTGATACTTTATCTGAAATAGAAGCGAGTACATTATTTACCTCAGGAACCACGTAATTTCTGTTGGCTAGATAAGTAAAAAAAGTATGTATCTTAATCGTGTCTGTCGTCTTGATTTTTTCTCTCCCAAAAAGAGGCGCCACATAAGGAACAATTGCAAAAGTGCATATCAGATATAGTAGCAAAAATGTGCCCCACTTCTTTAGGGTCTTTTTTCTATATAATAGTAGCGCAATAAGGTATATAACGCCTCCTATTTGTGTAGTGACTGTAAGTACGATGACCCATAATGCATTCAGAAATAATTTACCCATGAAGATTTGCTATATACTTCATAACGGTTCTTGTAGCTCCTGTATTGCTGTTTATAAAATGTCCAGCAATCATACCGGTCTGGGATCTGAATTTTTTATTTGTCAGCAACTTATGCAAAATCTCATCAAGTTCTTTTTGATTTGCAATAGTATACAACCCTGCTAATTGTTGTAGTCTTTTTGCTTCTGGAAATTTTTCAAAATGATTTCCTATAATAATGGGAATCCCAAAAGTAGCGGGTTCTAATATATTATGTAATCCTGTTGTTCCTAATGCACCTCCTACATAAGCGACATCTGCATAGTTATATATTTTTGTAAGCAATCCTATAGTATCTATAATAAGTACATCATAGTCAGAAAGTGTTTTTCCATCCTTTTCAGAAAACAAAACGGACTTCACTTTCAATGTTTGTTGAAGTGTAGCGATCTTCTCTGGTTTTATTTGATGTGGCGCAATAATAAACTTAGCAAGACCTTGATGTTTATTTATAAAAGAAGTAAGCACTTTTTCATCCTCTGGCCAAGTACTTCCACAAACCACACAAAGTTGATCTGCTTTAAAATCTGCAATAAAGTCTAAGGTATTATCCATTTCTATTTGACGAGATACGCGATCAAAACGTGTATCCCCACTCATGGTGACAGGATGTAAATTCAATGTTTCGGCAGCTATCACTGAAGGATTGTCTTGCACAAAAAAATGATCAAAAGCATCAAAGCTTTTAAGCATCCATTTTCCATACCAGTTAAAAAAGGGTTGGTTTTCTCTAAAGACACCTGATAACAACACCGTTTTTATATGCCTTTTTTTTAATTCAGTCAGATAGTTGGGCCAAAATTCGTATTTGATAAAAAACACTAATTCCGGCTGTACTAAATCTATAAACGTACGCACATTTGAAGGCGTATCTAAGGGTAAATATGTGGTCGCTTTCGCGAAAGCGTTATGCTTCTTAATTTCATATCCAGAAGGCGAGAAAAAGGTAATGACTAAACTATACTCCGGATACTGTTTTATAATTTCTTCCATAACGGGAACTCCCTGTTCATACTCTCCAAGAGAAGCCGCATGAAACCAAATAACACGGTCTTGGTCTGTAATCTGTTTTTTTAGTATTGAAAAAACATCTTTTCGACCTCTTACAAATAGTTTCATCTTTGAACTAAAGAGTCCAGAAATAGGCAAAACCGCTTGCACAATGTATATGATAATGGAATAGAGAGTACGCATACGATGCTAAAATAGCGCTTTGTCCTAAAATAGATTGTTGAAAGGGACGAGTTTTTGTATTTTCGTTACAACTTTCTTAATTGAAAATACAATCAATCTTATCTCAATAAAGAGCAAAAAACGCTTGTATACCTATGAAAAAGATCCAAATGGTTGACCTCAAAGGTCAATATCAAAAAATAAAAGAACGTGTAGATACATCTGTACTAGAAGTTATTGAATCTACTGCTTTCATAAATGGTCCAGAAGTACACGCATTTCAAAAAGAACTTGAAGAATATCTTGGTGTAAATCATGTGATCCCTTGTGCTAATGGAACAGATGCTTTACAAATTGCCATGATGGGACTAGGTCTAGAGCCTGGTGACGAAGTGATCACAGCCGATTTTACATTTGCTGCGACTGTAGAAGTCATTGCTTTATTACGTCTTACACCTGTACTTGTTGATGTCGATCCTATCAACTTTAATATAGATATCGAGGCTATAAAAAAAGCTATTACCCCTAAAACAAAAGCAATTGTTCCTGTGCATCTTTTTGGAATGGTAGCCAATATGGATGCTATTATGGATCTTGCTAATGAGCATAATCTATATGTCATAGAGGATAATGCACAAGGTATTGGGTCTAGCTATACAGGTCGTGATGGTAAAAAAGTAAAAACAGGCGGTATTGGTCACGTAGGTACAACATCATTTTTCCCATCTAAGAATTTAGGATGTTATGGAGATGGTGGTGCTATATTTACCAATGATGATGACCTTGCTCATACCATACGTGGTATTGTAAATCACGGAATGTATAAACGATATCATCACGACGTAGTAGGTGTCAATAGTAGACTAGACTCTATACAAGCTGCTGTTTTACGTGCCAAATTGCCAAATCTTGATGCGTATAATACAGCTCGTAGAGATGCAGCTCGTAAGTACACCGCTGCTTTTGCAAATCAAGAAAAAATCATCACCCCTACTATTTGTGATCATTGTGATTGTCACGTCTTTCATCAGTATACCTTACGTATAAAAGATGCAGATCGTGATGCGCTTGTAGCACATTTACAAGAGAACCAAATTCCTTGTGGCGTGTATTATCCAATACCATTGCATAGACAAAAAGCATATCTAGACGAGCGTTACAATGAAGCTGACTTCACCGTAACAAATCAACTTGTACAGGATGTGATCTCGCTTCCTATGCATACAGAACTTGATGATGAACAGATTGCGTTTATTACTACCACGATTATTGATTTTGTAAATAGATAATCATAACGTACTATTTGACCAAGAATTTAAAAACAAGAAATAAGTTTTAATTCATTAAATATAAGATCCCGCTGAAAAGCGGGATTAGTTCAACTATATATTTTAAATATGTTGTTATGCAACTTTTAAAACAAAGTTTCACTAATAAAACCACCTATGAAAAAGATCACCTTATTCCTGTTTGTACTTTTTATAAGTATCACTTCTTTTGCGCAAGAGGCTACCCTTTTACATTGCGGTAGACTTATAGATACAGAAAATGGTACTGTTCTTACAGAACGTACGATTACTGTACAAGGAAATAAGATTGTATCTATCGTCAAGGGATACACCCCACCAAAAAATAACCAGACCGTTGTTGATCTTACTTCAAAAACAGTGATGCCAGGTCTTATAGATATGCATGTGCATATTGAAGGAGAAACCAGTCCTACTAGATATCTTGAGTCTTTTACAAAAAATGAGGCTGATGTTGCTTTTACATCTTCAGAGATCGCAAAACGCACCTTAATGGCTGGATTTACGACCGTAAGAGACTTAGGCGGAAGTGGTGTAAACGTATCGCTACGTAATGCCATTAATAAAGGTACTGTAGAGGGGCCTCGTATTTTTACTGCAGAGAAAGCCATAGGAACTACAGGGGGACATGCAGATCCTACTAATGGATACAAAAAAGAGCTCATGGGAGATCCAGGTCCTGCCGAAGGAGTTATTAATAGTCCTGCAGATGCTCGTAAAGCGGTACGCCAACGTTATAAAAACGGAGCTGATCTGATTAAAATTACAGCTACTGGAGGTGTACTAAGTGTTAGTAAAAATGGCGTGAATCCTCAATTTACTCAAGAAGAGATTAATGAGATTGTAAAAACAGCTAAAGAATACGGAATGAGTGTTGCTGCTCATGCCCATGGAATAGAAGGAATGCAACGTGCAATAAAAGGGGGTGTCACTACTATTGAGCATGGTTCTTTAATGGATAGAGAGACGGCTTCTCTCATGAAACAATACAATACCTACCTAGTGCCAACATTATCTGCTGGTCGTTATGTAAGACAGCAAGCAGATATTCCGGGATACTACCCTGCTATTATTATTCCTAAAATTATGAAAGTAGACGCTGGGATACGCCAAACCATGAAAATGGTCGCAGAAGAAGGTGTCAATATTGCTTTTGGGACAGATGCTGGTGTATTCCCTCATGGAGAAAATGCTAAAGAGTTTATTTATATGGTAGAAACAGGATGGTCTGAAATGTTCTCTATTCAATCTGCCACTATCACAAATGCAAAAGTTCTGGATATGGAAGGACAGTTAGGAGAACTAAAAAAAGGCTATCTAGCCGATATTATTGCTGTAGATGGAAATCCTATCAAAGATATTTCTACCATGACAGCCGTTACTTTTGTGATGAAGAATGGTGTAGTTTATAAAAAATAAAAACTCTTTTTATATTTAAAATATGCCGTGCAAAGAAGACTCCCTTTATAGGTTCTTTGTAGATTTATATCTGACGAAGCTAAACAAAGATATATTAGGTACTAAACCTTCAAAGATTACTATTTAATTTTATTGATGTAAAAGGATATTAAAAAAGCTTTAAATAGCCCTCAAGTCGAGGGCTATTCTAAAGCTGGGGGAAGATTGGTTTTTCTTAATGATTGAATAGACGACAAGCCCCTAAACTCTCTTAATCTATTACAATTCATTAAATAAGCTACTTGAACACTCAAAACCAACAATTGTTACTTTCAATACATACATTGTGTAATATTTACTAGTAGATTGAAAATATATATTTTATGTACTTAGCAAAGTAATATATACCTCTCCTTATCTGTCATCTAATTTAAGACGCTCTTCCGAATATTTCTTCGGGTATGCTGTCAAAAATTTTACGGCTTTACCGTAATTTATGGCGCTTATAGCTGTTTCGGATAATTACACCTTCTAGTTTACACATGTAGCCTCATTTTTTTACTCACTTATAAGAATTATATTTTAGTTGTTTTTTGCTTTCGCGAAAGCGTATAATACTAAATAAGAGAATAGAGAAATCTACTATTATAAATTATTGACCTTCATATTATAAATAGCAAAAAAAAAAATACATCTAGAGGTTATTACAGAGAATAACATCTAGATGTATTTTTATGGTATTATACGTTCTCAAAAAGCATTCTTGAGAACCCGTTATTACGTATTATTTATAACATTATATAAGACCTCTTAAACGTGCTTCTTCTATTAAACGTTCATCACTTTCTGATTTTACGTGTAACTTTTCTTTTAACTGATTTTTACGCTTTTCGATAGCACTCAAAGAGAGGTTAATATGATTTGTCAAATTTTTGGTACGCACTCCTCTGGAGAGATGATATAGAATCTGAAGATTAATCTGATCTACAGAGACATCATTGGTAACCATTTTACGTAAGTGATCATTTACAGTACTACTATAATATATTTTTTGACTCAACACCTGCTCAAATGCGTGATTAAGCTCTGAGAAAGAAATATCTGTTTTTATCAGTAATCCTTGAGGGTTTACTTTTTCTAATATATTATGAATCCTTGTACTCTCATTATGCATGGTAAGGATAATCACTTTTGCTCTTGTGAATTTTTTCTTGAGGTATTGGGCAATTCCTTCTCCAGATGTAATGCCCACATCATTTGTTGCAATAGGCAGTTGCACATCGATCATAGCAAGATCATATGATTTTGATTTGGGTGTCTTATCTATAAGAGCGATGGCTTCATCACAGTTGCATGCCGTCTCTATTTCTAGTTTATAATGCTCTTCACAAAAATCTGATAACGTATTCTTATACCCTTCCAAGATCATCGGATGATCATCTACCATTAAGACTTTAAGTTTCTTTTTCATAGTTTACGATTATTTTATGGGACACTAAATATCGTAAGTTGCTAATCTCAAACTTTATAGGGAAAGTGTTTTACTAACATTTATTTAGTGACAACAAGATACTAAAATTTTTAGTTAAATAGAATTTGGATTTGAGTTCCTAAGTTAATTTTACTAATTATTTTAAATGATCCTGCTATTTGGGCTACTCGGGATTTAATGTTCTTCATACCAATACCCGATTTTGCTTTTCCAGCATCCATCCCAACACCATC
>JBLHOX010000136.1:0-7952 GCA_047623725.1 Dokdonia sp.
TCTCCATATCCATCAAGATATCCTGCTCTTGCTTTTATAGGAACATATATGACATTTTCTTCTCCTGTTTGATTTACCGCAATAACTTGTGGCATTCCAGAATATGTTTGAACTTGAGAAACATCTTCTTTAAGCATAACATCGCTTTGCCCAAAGAGATAATCAGGATTGATTTTAAAGGTTTCTATAATGGATAATAGGACATCATACCCAGGCTTTGTTTTCTTTCGAGAGCCATCAGACTGGGGTCTACCGTTTACAATGCTATCTATCGTTGTGCCAGTCACTCCAATCTGTTTTGAAAACGAAAAGTTATTGAATCCAAAATGCCTGATAATGTTTTTTATCTTATCATTTATAGTTTCCATAGGGGTTTATATTTTATTTTGCTTTTTGTGAAAATAATAACACAAATGTTTATATTGAGTTGCAAAATGTTTTATATTTGCACTGTAGTTATGCGCTAACTTACAAAAAAATGCCGAATAATTAAACATTTGTAAAACATATTTGGCATTTTACAATAAATGAATTGTAACAATAACCTAGGAGTTGCAAGCAATTATTGTGTAATTATTTGATAATATAGAACACTTTTCAAGCACCACTTTAAGAAAAGCGTATCCAATGTCCTTTTGTGAGGATGAGTATGAACATTTTAACTTTTAAAAGCTTTGAAAAATCCAATTATCTTTTTTTAGACCCTTTTGAGCGACAACGTGCAAGGCGTGTTGTAGCAACTCAAATCATAACAGTCTAACGTTGCTAAGACGGTATCTTCTTT
Organism: Dokdonia sp.; assembly: GCA_047623725.1. Lineage (GTDB taxonomy): Bacteria > Bacteroidota > Bacteroidia > Flavobacteriales > Flavobacteriaceae > Dokdonia. Next base: position 785 of record JBLHOX010000136.1, read on the forward strand.
TTAAGAATACGTTTCAAAAAGGAATAACTATGATGTTGTTTTTATAACATATGTTATGTTTTTTAAGAAGTTATCTTATAGAAGCAAAAAAATCTAGTGGTGTATTAAAACTTCATTTTGAAGTATAAGAATATATAAAAATGACATTTTGTACATGTCAGCATGGGATTTCCATGCCCGCATGTAGATGTAATCACACGACAAATAGCAAGACTATTTTAGGCTGTCATTTTGTAGTTTTAATATACCCTACTAGATCTGTATGGAATGCTTTTATGTATAAAAGCTGCTTGATCCTTACACTATTCTCATACCTGAGAACAGTGATGACCTTTTCAAACACTACCAAAAAAACGAGATCCTGATCTCACAGGGACATCTATGTCCAATTTTAACATTAAATAATTAAAAAAAATGAAAGAGAAACCAGCAACAGCAAGTCTTTTTAGATTTGTAACATTAAGAAACCCGTAGTTATCAGATGAAAACACAAACACTATAGGCTTTGTGTATCATCCAGATACAACTCAAAGTAATTTTATAACGGTAGCGGAGATCAGTGATGAGGCATCAAAAAAGTCAAACTTAAAGTCGGCTCATACAGCATACACTGCTTTTCAAAATAAAAGTGATGTTCGGAATCAGAATCAAAGCTTGTATGATTTCTCATCATGGTTGATGCGTAATAAAAATGTATTATCCTATGCTAGTATTTATGATAATAAAAAAACAGCAGTTGAGTTAACAGATACTCAAGAGTTATTGATTTGGGAAAACCTTTTATATCAAGCTTTTGAAAATGAATCTTCCTATGTGCGAGATGCATTAATCCAGTTACTTGTTGCAAACCAGTTTCTAAAATCATTTGAAACGTTTCGCAATGGAGCAACAGAAGAAATTACCTTTACTACAACACAAGAAGAGGAGTTTGTACGTAGGGCAAATGCAGTTGTTGTGATTCCAAAGATATTAACACAATTAGAGTTACATAAACATAGTGGTATACATAGTAAACCTGTTTATAAAGAAGCAGAAAAAAGAGAAAATACGGTAAAACGTGTGCTTTTAGAAAGAGAAGTTACAAAGTATAAGGAAGTACGATCAGAAATAGAAAAAATAGAAATTCTGTATGATAAAGAAAACAAACGTGCTTTTAAAGAAGCGTTAGATCTATTTAACAAGCAAGTGGATGATGTTATTGCTAACAACCCTAATAAAGAAGTGCCAGAAGGTGAGACGGCTGCTACAGATAGGAGTCCTGAGTTAGAGGCAATGGATAGACAAACATTTACATTTACACCTGTAGATCCAACAGATACTTATTTGACAGATAAATTATCAGGAAATGCTTTAGGGTTTATTACTTCTCAAAAGCTACTAGAGGAACTTCCTTTGTATGATACGTTAGCTGAGGTGAACGAAGAGATAGGAAGACGAATCCAAGAACGCAAAAAAGAAATAGGTAAGTTAACACCACCATCTCAACCTAAAAATATTCGTATTGCAGGAAATGTTGTGCCATTACAAACAAAAACTCCAGAGAATAATTATGATTATTGCTTTCCTCCACTTCATGAGCAAACCAGTGACGGAACACGTAATATATTATTACAAATCTTTAATGAAGTAACAAGTGATAATCTTTCAATATGTGATTATAATATTTATTTCCCACAAACAGGTGAGAGTTTCGATAGTTTGTCTTTTGAAGTAGTAAATGATGGAGAATTTTTAATGCTATCTTTATTTCCAGAAGGAATTGTTTTCCCGGAAGGAGAAACCCATTTTAATTTTGAAGGATCTTTCGAGACTATTAATGGAGAGTTTAATATCGATAAAACAATTTATATTAATCAATCTTATTGTTGGCATTTTGATGAAAGTATACCACAGCCCCACACAATACTACCAGACAAGAAAGTGTTTGGCTTGACAAGCTTAGGAATTGCAGACTTTAGACGTGTAGAACAGGAAATCTTATGCTATGTACCTGGAGAAGTATCTCATATCGAGAATATTCTTGCGCGTGAGTATAAAGAGCGTAGTACACGAAGTCTTACCAGTTTACAAACAGAGACAGAAACAACAAGTGAACGTGAAGTAGAAAACTTAAGAGATACCACCACTACAGAACGTAATGAATTGCAAACAGAAACTTCTGCAGTAATTAATGAAGACGAATCTCAAAACTACGGAGCTACAGCAAACTTTAGTTATAGCCCAACAGGAGGTTTAGGAGGCGCTTCTTTTAACTTAGGTGCCTATGCAGATTTTTCTTCATCTACCTCTACATCAAATTCAAACTCACAAGCACAATCGTATGCTCAGGAAGTAACAGAGCGTGCTTTAGAACGAGTTGTGCAAAAAGTAAGTACACGTCGTACGTCTATTATGTTACGAGAGTTTGAAGAAAATAACACCCATGGTTTTGATAATACAAAAGGTGATCAACATATTACTGGTGTATATAGATGGGTAGATAAAATCTATAAAAACCAATTGGTGAATTATGGAAAGCGACTCATTTATGAATTTACTGTTCCAGAACCTTCACGTTTCTTTAAAGATGCTATTAAAAAGCGTATTGAAGATGGTGATGCCAATGAGAATGACATGGTGGAGCCTATACCTCCAGTAACATTAGAGAGTCAGGGTGTAAACAGTGCCTCAGATCTTGACGCAGAGAACTATCAAGACGCCGCAGCATTGTACAATGCAGAGGTAAATGCAATTCCAGTACACTTTTTAAGAATAGGAAAATCCTTTAGTCATAAATTTTATGGAGAAGAAGCAGAAGGTGTTAAGAATCTTAGTAGAAATACTAGAGATTATGAAATAGAACTTCCAGAAGGCTATAGATGTAGTGCGGTAGATATACGGGGAAATATTATTAGAGAAGGTGACGAGGGTACTGCTAGTGCAGCTATTTATGTAGGAGATAATAAATTTTCATTTGGAACTACAATGGGTTGGAAAGATCTTCATATAGACAGTGCACCACTTAATAATCTGATGACTGGAGTACTTCCTATTTCTATTGCTACAGAAGATGTGGAGCCTATTAATTTTAATATCGTAGCGCATTGCTATTTTAGTACAGAAGCAAGGCAGCAGTGGCAAAATGAAACGTATACAGCTATTAAAACAGCGTATGAAGCACGCCTTGCTGAGTATAAAGATGCAAAAACCATCTTTGACGCACCTACAAGTGAAACCGCTGAAGATATTAGCTTTAACCCGTTGTTTAATAGAAGTATAGAGCAGAAAGAATTAAAGCGTATTTGTATCGAGCTTATGGCAGAACAATGTGACTTGCAATATGCTCAAGATCATTACCAAGGTCAAAATCCAGAGACCTGCGTGAGCCCAGTAAACGCATCTCAAGAGTTACAAACACATGCAGAAACAGTGCGTTTTTTCGAGCAAGTGTTTGATTGGGATTTAATGGCATATACACTTTATCCATACTTCTATGCAGATAAGAAAGATTGGGTAAAATTATTCCAGGAAAGAAATGGAGTAGATCCATTATTCCAAGCCTTTTTACAATCAGGGATGGCGTGTGTTATATTGCCTATACGATCAGGATTTGAAGCCGCTGCCAATTGGTACTTAGAAACAGGTGAATTATGGACAGGTCAAGGAATGACCACAGACAATGAGACCTATCTTTCTATTATGGAGGAATTACAAAGTGTGTCAGGAGAAGTGGAGTCTACCTGGGAAACCAGAGTCCCTACCTCTCTTACTATTGTACAATCAAAATCTGCGATACTTGAAGAAGGAGGACTTCCTTGTTTTGATCCTAAAGGAGAGCTTGAAAATACAATCTCAGAAAGTATTGAGACTTTAAAAGGAGATACAGGAACAGAGACACCTCCAGAAGAGCAAGCCACTTTTTAAAAGTAGTTTATAGAAACCTTATCGTTTTTGTGAAAGTTAGTAGTGGTAACGCTTTCGCGAAAGCTAAAACAGTCCATATTCAATATATTGAATATGGACTGCGATAAGGCTATTAGATACTCGGAGAAACGAGTATAGGTAACTAAAAAAACATAAAAAAATGAGCAAATTTAAATTTGCAGACCAATTGGGGTTTAGTCCGCCCATTGTGTTTGAAGAAGATGTGGTGTCTGAGGAAGGTTTATATAATGATAAAATTGATTTTGATAAACTGGTTAAAACTATTAAGAAGTATAGAGCCTTTGAATTTGATTATAGAGATTATATTTCTAAAAAGGCGATTACCCCTTCTACTAACACATTAGATGGTACGGAGCCTCAATCTTATGAAATTCACATTCCTTTAATTGTAAATGATCCAGAAAAAGGAGGGAGAGCATTACAATTATCAGGGGTGCTTAATAAGAAAAAAGGAATAATTAGCAGAAGTCAAGGGCAGTTAGGGTTTAGCTTTAAGCTAGATGCAAACACTAAAAATATACTTTATGTAAAAAAGATAGCTTATAGTGATAGCAATGAGGTAGCGATACGCATAGAAACTCCTTTATATGATGATTATATAGCCTTATCTACATTTGTAAAAAGCACAAAAAATAAAGAAATAGATGCATTAATTATTAGAGAGTTTAATGAAGCTTTTAGAAATGTAAAAGATAATGCTACTTTAAAATGGTTGTATGAGAAAGCGCCTTTGTTTGTGTTAGAACAACGAGAAGATCAGTTGCTATTAAATGACCTTAATGTGTTGTTATTGTATGATTTAGATAGTTGGTTCATAGATAGTAGTACAGCTATGATGAAGTTATTGCGCGGATTTACGGATTCAAAAATCGCATATGATTTCTTTAATGAAAATCCTAATGAAACTATTCGTGTTTATAAAGCAATGAGCGATGAGTCAAGAGAGCAGTTTACGATGTTATTGACTACGCTATCTTATATATATAGCGAAAAAGAGCGTCGTTCACCTGTCTCTTTTAGTATAGGAAAAAATTATACATTGAATAGTCATATTTTTCTTAAAAAAAATCAAGATGAGATATTATTGCAGCAATATGTATATGAATACAAAAGTGTTGAAGTAGAGAGTGCTTTTGAGAGCGGTAGTACATTTGTGAAGACTCGTAAATCTGTACTTGTAACTCAAACCGTAAATCAATTTCATCCTTTAGATATGGTTACTCTAAAAGATGAGATAACTGGCGAGACTGAACTTGTCTGTGCATTACATGTGAAGTTACTTTCTGATCGGGCAGAATGGCAAAATGTAATCACTACAGTAACTATTGTTGTAACTGTAGTCGCTATAATAGCTTCTGTTGGCGTGCTTGCTGCAGGAGCAACAGGAGTAGCAGCAACAATTGCAGTTCTTGAAATAGTAGTTGGTATAGGGGATCTTATACATATTTTAAAAAGAGCAAACCTTGACGGAACAGAAGAGGGAAATTGGTTTGAAAAAAATTGGGAAAAAATAAGAGCAACTACAGCGGTAATAAGTATAGGATCTGCATTGCACCAAGGGCTTGTAAAGAATGGACCAAAAGTATTAGGTCGTTTAAGAGGAGTACGAAATCCTGCTTCAAGAAGTATACAACAACGTATAGAAGGGCTGCTTACAACGATTCAAATAGAAGCTTATTTCTTTTTTAAACAAGGGTTGAGCTTTGTTACATTTGAGCCATTTAGCCTTGTAGCCAAAAAATTTGGTAAAGATTTTGCAACTAAAATGAAAAAGTTTGGTGTCTCACTTACAACACCTGTTGAAGATAGTAAAGATGTAAGAGCTTTGTATTATAATGGGGGAAAGATAGAAGAAGGAACAGAAAAAGAATTAAAGGCTATTTTAAAAGAGATATTCCCATTTGGTGATACTCGTGGATTACAAACTATAAGATATCTTGAAGAAATTGCAGAAGAGTCTATAGGATTACTTAACAGGACAACAAGAGTTTTTGGTAAAGTAAGTTATACTATATTAGAGTACAAAAATATAGTTCGTTGGAAAGTTAGAGGTTCTAAAATAGTCTGGGATAATCATGCTAAAATAGTTGATGGAGTATTAGATTTTGATTTTAATACATTTGGAATAAAAGGTTTGGGAAAGCAATGGACTGATGATGCATTTGAAATTTTTGGAGAAAGGATTAAAGAAGTAAAAGTAGAATGGACTAGAAACCCAGCTTATCCAGATGGAGAATCCTTAGGTATGAAGCAGTTTTGGGAAAATTTAAAAAAGAATGATTGGAATGAATATAAGGCAGTGGAAGATTCTAGGTTTTATGAAACAATGAATAGAAAAGGTTTTGGGAAAATAAAAGAACCATTTTCTCCTTTTGCTTTTGATGAAAAAATAACATTAATTTTAATACCAAATAAATAATAAAATGGAAATTAGCGATAGAATGCATTTAATCATTGAAAATGGAATTAATTATAGATCTCTAGAATCTTCACCTTATAGTAGATTTTTAGAGTTAGGTGTTGATTCTTATATTATAAATAATATAAGAATCAGTGCAGAAACAAAGCAAGATTTTCAAATAGGAGTAGAAGATCTAAAGAAAATAATAATAATTTTTGAAGATAGAATTGATGTATTACTGATGCATCCGGATTTTGATCCTGATAAGGAAAAATTAAGAGCAAAATACAAAGTGCAATATGAAAGTTATCCTTTTGAATGGAAAGGGAAATTATACTATTTATATCCTAAAACATCTAATTTTCCAATTGATAATAAAATAAGTAGCGTGCGTGGATTTATGAATACAATGAAAGCTCATGTGCAGGATGATAGCCCTCTTAAGTATAATTTTAGGGATAATAGACCATCTTAGTTTTAAATCTAAAACTCCGCTCTCCCCCGCTCCCGCCAGTTCAATGTCATTAAGTTAAGGATATATCTATTTGATTTACAGTTATTTATATTTGTTTATCTGATGTTAATTTCGTATATTATGTTGATAATCAAACATTTATTGTCTTGAAAAAAAACTACTGTTTTTATTTTTGAAAAACTGAAAATAGAATTATTTAGTGAAAGTTTAAAAAATGAATTTCGTGCATCTGAAAATAATTTTGCATATCCGTTTAGTTTCCAGTTGCTGTAATAGCTGCTATCACTAGTCTGTCAAATATTCTATCTTCAAAATACCTTCTATTGAGCTTATAAATGAATTCATTTAGGTATAATTGGAGGTATTTC
>JBLHOX010000137.1:0-7810 GCA_047623725.1 Dokdonia sp.
CAAAAAGGGGAGAAGGTGTTTATCGTTACTAGATTGTTTAACAACTACTTGATGTCCAGTAATAAGCACAGATAAAAAATCATGAAATCCAACTAGAGGAATATTTCCTGCCATAATAATGGCGATGTTTTTGGGAGTACGTGTTGTTGTTTCCGCTTTCGCGAAAGCGGACTCATACGGCGCCAACCACTGTGTAAGCTGGGGTTCTGTAAGCAATGCTGCCCATCCTTCTATGGCATAGAGGATATTTTCTTTGGTAAACCAGCCGTTGTGTTGACCAGCTAATTTGATTTGATGTTGAAGCCCATCAAAGAAAAGTTCGTTAAAAGGAACCCCTTTTTTTTGGGTAATTTCTGCTCTAGAAAATTGAGATAAAAAATCTCCTAGTTGAACAAAAGCGTTAATTCTTTGTAGTAATTCCATACGCGCTTGCCTAATCTATTGCTAGGCACTATTTTTGTACAAAGTTATTGAAAAAAGAACCTATGGCAATTATCATTACAGACGAATGTATAAATTGTGGTGCATGCGAACCAGAATGCCCAAATACGGCAATTTATGAAGGAGCAGATGACTGGCGTTATTCTGACGGAACAAGCTTAGAGGGTAATGTCGTATTACCTAATGGAAAAGCAATTGATGCAGGAGAGTCCCAAGAACCAGTAAGTGACGAGATTTATTATATTATCCCAGATAAGTGTACAGAATGTAAAGGATTTCATGATGAGCCGCAATGTGCTGCCGTATGTCCGGTAGATTGTTGTGTACCTGATGATGATCATGTAGAAACCGAAGAAGAATTATTAGGTAAGCAAGCGTTTATGCATCCAAAAGAATAATCATATCTATATATAGTGTGTGAAAAAACACCTCTTTTTGAGGTGTTTTTTTGTGGGGTGAATTGTTGTTATTTAGTGCTTTAATTTTAAACTTCAGCGCAACAATCTTATTATTAATGGTGTTTTATATAGGTTGTTTGCAGTTGGTGTTTTTAAGTACTTAGTATATGTTATTACTTGTTTGTCTTTCCGTTTGGTCTTATTTTCTTTTCTGATATTGACATGACCTTACTTTTAGGTGGGACATTTTGTTCTATTAAATTCTGGTTTTGCTTTTCCGAAATTTCGACAGCTTCCCAAATCAATGCTTTAATTTCATCTTTGGGAAATGATTTTATATCCTTTACAGAAATATGTCTTATTAGCTTCCCTTTTCCGTTTAATTTCAGGTTCCTATTTGTCAATTCTGCTCCACGATTAAATCCAAAATTTACGTGTTGTGAATATACCGCAATATGACAAAAAGCATCTTTTAGTTTTTCTGATTTTGAGTACGCCATGGCAACGGCATTATAGTTATCCCAAATCAACTCGTTTGCTTGTGGCACTAGATCTGTTATGAAGTTACGCAGCTCCAAAGTCAAGGTTTGAATTCCCTCGTCATAAGGAGCTATAAATCTTTTAAGTTCTGGGTTTGGTTTCATTTGGTTTTTTATATAGGATCTATAAATTAGAATCCTGCTTAGAAATACTTCTTTAAGATAATTTTTGCAGCTTTATGGAACTTGTACAACGGATACCGTTGTTTTAATTTACAACTTCATAAAACTTAAACCGACCTTTTTTCTTATTTTCTCTTTTAAAGCCTTTAGCATCTTTATGTTTTGGTATTCGAAAGGATTCATTTTTAATTTCTTTATTCTGAATATCGACTCATCGATATTCAATGATTCCAACTAGAGTAGCTGAGAGTTTATAATAATAAAGCAAGGAATTATTTATAATATCAGCTATTTCAGTCGGATGTATTTGGTCACCCATATATCTTAAAATATTTCGATTGTCTGAAAGTTTTAGGCTGTCGGACTCTGAATAGACATAGGTCTCATTTCCGTATTTTCTTTTAACTAAAAGTTTTTTTAAAGAGTAGCCCTTGTTTTGTAAATGAAAAATAGTATCTGATGTTACTGAAGAAATTATTGGACCAAAATGAGTGTTTTCTTTATTGTATAATTTGCCGAAATTAAGATTATCCTCATTCATTGAAAGATTCTTCGATTTACTAAGTCTGTTACGATATATGACATATATTTCTTTTTGATAATCAGCTTTGTTGGTCGTTTTTATGAATTTTTTATTCTTAAATACAATTTTAAGTGTGTCAAAATAGTTTCGTGATTCAGAATAATCTCCTGCATTTAATTTCATAGTATGATGATAAATCAATTCTCCTTCAAACGCTTTTTGGGGAGGTAATTGACTTAGGGATAAAAGGCACATAATGAAGAGTAATGTCTTCATTTTAAATGTTTTATAAGGTACTTGGATATGGCTTTTTGCGTGTTCTACGCACCTAATTTAGTAAATACAAACCGAATAGAAAATCTGTGAAGATTTTTGTAAGTAGGCTTGAACTAGTAATTATTTTATACGGTATTATTTCTTGTTTTCTTTCTAATGGATTTATAAAATAATATGAAAAATACTGCGTTAATTTTCGCGAAAGCGGATTCAAAATGAATAATCTGAGTATCAGTGATATATCTTTTAAAAATTGTGTTAAAAAATTATGTTTATGTATACAATAATAACTATTTTCGCTCCTTATTTAAAAACCAAAAAAAAATAACAAAATGAAAAACTTAAAATTAGTTGTACTCTTTGCTCTAGTATTCAACCTTGTAGCTGTTTCTTGTAAGAATGATGACGATAACGATAACGATGATGATAATGGTGGAGATACTGTTTCAGAAAACGTGATGACTATAGATGGAGAGGCGTATGATATTGAAACAGGATTCTTAGACGGATTTGGAGAAAACAGTGATGGAAGTTTTGATTGGGATATTACCTTGTATTCAGATGGGTTTTCTGTCAACACAGAAGAAAATACGGTTTCTGGAACTGGTTCTTATATATATATAGATCTTAATACAAATAGTGCTTCAGGACTTGTACCTGGAACTTATACATTTTCTGATGAAAGAGAAGAATTTACTTGGGTAGTTGCAGAAGGTGGTATAGATTTTAATGTTGAAACTGGTGAAGGAACTATTTTTGGTGAAGCAACTACTGGTAATGGTAGTGTAACTATTACAGGAACTGGTAGTGATCAATTGATAGAAGTAAATATATTAGATGAGAATGGAAATGCATTAACTGTTTCTTACAGTGGTGTATTACAAACCTTATAATCTATTTGTTAGGTCTTCTTAAGATCGTGAATAACACTTATAGAATATGATATAACCTGAGGCATATTTTTTTAGGTTGTATTACATTAAAAAGCCCATTATAATCATCGATTATAATGGGCTTTTTTTAGTATATAAAATATTCATACCTAATAAATAACACGGTACTATGACGGTTTTTTATAAAGAAACGATTTCTTTACAAATTACCTGTCGCAAGCGTTTTCCATAATCTAATAACGCCTTAATCTCTTTGATACTCGCCAATCGCTCTTTATTAAAGATAAGTAACTGTTTTCCATTAGATTCTACATGGTAGTATGGATTGCTCTCAAAGAAATGAATAATATCGTCAGAAAAGAAGGCACGTATCGCTAGCTCATTATCTCCTAAAAGATAAAAACGATTAGAGAAATCACTATGTCCTTTGATATTAATATCGTTCTTTCCAGCGAGTGCATAAAACTTTTCTAAGAGTCCTTCTTTGTCTACTGTAAACGTAGGAATTTCACTAGGGAGTTTTATAATAAGCATCGTAGTACGTACGATTTCCTTAGCAATAAATTCTCCTTCAGAAAATGTAATATCAAAGGTGTTAATGATATTCTCTGAGTTGGATAACCTATTAGCAATACGTTCTATTGTTTTTGTTCTAAAGGTGAAAAAGGTTTCTAAAAAATGAACCTCCGTACTTTTTTGAGCATTGTATGTGAGTTGATAATCTTTAGCTAGCTCTTCAAGAGCTACTTGTCTTCTAGTAAGGCTGTTTTTAATCACATTAGGAATAGGAAGTAAGCGCCTTAGAGCAAATGGATGTTCTGACTTTGTATCGTGCATGTCAAGACCTGTAACCTCAAAGTGCCCTCCTCGTTTTGTAAAAAGCTCTTGATAGTTATGTAAATTTTCCATCACCGTATGATCTACAAATTCACACATAGAAAAATCCAACACAATATCGGTATCTTCAGAAATAGCATCTAGCTTTTCTTTGAGTTTATAAAAGTTTAAGAATGTACAAAAATGCTTGATACTTACATAATAACTATTTTCAGAAATCCCTTCGGATTCTTTAAACATTAAGACATTTGGTTTTAGTACGTTTCTAATAAACAGCGTAAAGTTTTTAGTCACAATCACGTGAATAATAAATGTAATGATAATCCCTACAATAATTCCTGTAATAAGGTCTAAGAAAAGAGTGGTAATAAGAGTTCCGAAAAAGATGATCAATTGTTCTCTTCCTATAGAAAATATCTTTCCTATCATCACAGGAGAAGCCAATTTATATCCTGTATATACGAGAATAGCCATCAATGCAGGTAAAGGTATGCGTGTAAGTTGTGTACTAAATAATGCAATAAAAAGGACTAGAAAACTTGCGTGAAAAAAGTTAGAACTTCGGTTGGTACCACCGTTGTTTACATTTACAGAACTACGTGCAATCACGGTTACCACATTAAGACCTCCCAAAAAACCACTTCCAACTGTCGCAAGGCCTAAGGCTTTTAAATCTCTATTAATATTTGATCTTCTCTTTTGAGGATCTAGTTTATCTACCGCTTTGATACTCAATAAAGATTCTATACTAGCGATAAGCGTTAAGGCGACTACACTTGACCAAAAAGGTAAAGAACCTATCGCCGAAAAATCTGGCGTAGGAATATCTGCTACAATTTCTCCTAACGCAGGAATATTGGAAATCATATAGGCAGAATCAATAGGATTGGGAAGTTTTAAAACAAGCTCATAATAATAACTAAACCCTATAGATAGTAATACAATCCACATAGGAGCGGGGATCAATTGGAGGTATTTGTTTCTTATTTTTGAATAAAATACCATAATCACTAAGCTTAATACACCTGCAATAGCAGCATACGTAAATCCGGTATAATCATAAAGAAAAGCTCCTTTTATAGTTGCGGGGATTTCTAAAAGGTAATCTATGTTTCCTTCCCTTTCTATCTTATGCCCTAGCATGATATGAAATTGTTTTCCTAAAATGATAAGACCTATGGCAGCGAGCATTCCTTGAATGGCAGAAGAAGGGAAGAAGTCGGCTAGTTTTCCTAAACGTAAAAACCCAAGAGCCAATAAAACAACACCAGAAGTGATAATAGCTGCATACGCACCAAATGGCCCTAACACGGTCATGGCGATCAGTAATCCTCCTACAAGTCCGTTACCAGGACCTGTAATCGTTACGTGGCTTCCGCCTAATAGAGAGACCATAATACCACCAACAACAGCGGTGATGATTCCTGCAATAGGGGGAGCATTACTGGCCATCGCTAACCCTAACCCTAAAGGCAATGCAATAAGACTCACTACAAATCCTGAAAATATATTTTTAGGAAGTGTTTTAAAAAAGGATGCTATTTTATTTTCTTTTGAACTCACTGGATGATTAAAACGTCTGTAGGTAATTCGGTTAATATATGCTCAATATCATGTGGAAAAAGGCGATCCCAAAAGCTCATTTTTGATGGCGCGTTCATCACTAATAAATCGGCGCCTACTACTTCGGCATAATGCCCTATACTATATCCTCGTTTTCCAAAAATAGCTTGTGTCTTTATGGTAATATCATTTTTGTACGCATCAGGAACTTCGGCGATCATTTGTTGTACTCTCACATCTTCGCGTCTGCTTATTTGTTCTTTTTTTATTTTAGATTCTTGAAGTGATTTATCATCATCTACATTTACCGCTACTTCTTGTTGTCGTATCTCTTCTACAATCGTAATACGCGATGCATTTAATTTTTTTGAAATGTAAAAAGCCGCATCTAGTGTTTGCAATGTTCTTGCATCTTCAAGACCGTTTACAACAATATGCTCACACTGTATACGATCTACAGATGGTTTTATAAGTAATAAAATGGAGCATTTTGCTTTTCTTGTAATTTTACGAGCAATAGAACCTATATAATATTTAAAAATATTTTCTCGCTGCGCAGCTCCCAAAACAAGTAAGTCAATCGCTTTTTCTTGTGTAGCATCCAGAATAACATCTACAGGGTCTCCTGCTTTAAAAACAAATTCATAGACCAATCCATCGGTAACAAATGGTGCGACTATTTCTGAAAGTTTATCTTGTTTTTCTGTCGTAGGGTCTCCTACGTGAATGAGGATTAATTTTGCATTAAAAAATACACACAAACGCGCTGCTTCATATACATTCGCTTTAAGATTTGGAGAAAATCCTGCGCCAATCCCAATAACATTAAATGGTTGTGTATTCAAAGAGGTCTGATAAAATTAAGCAGGTAAGATACTATTTTTTATATAGTATCTTAAAGAGAAATACAGATTATACCAGTTATCACTTAAAAATAACCTACTAATTTGTTTCTATCGCATCCAATACATCAATAGAAAACAAAATAGTAACTAAAGCTATGCTTTGATTTTCTATTTCATCTGGTCACGCTATAATTCAAATTTTCAAGGTTTTTTTAAAATCATAATTGGCATTATTCATATCAACTACAAAATAGATGGCTTCTGTATCATGATCTATATTGTGATGATTTTGGTATACGCTTTCGCGAAAGCGTATAAAAACACCTTTCTATTTTTAGAGAATACACAGTAGTTAATCAGTGTTTTTAGTAAAAAAAGGATTCCTTTTTTTACTAAAAAAGAGGCTACACCAAGGAGACGATATATAGCGATTGAATTTGATAAATACTATCTACGATTAGATGAGTCGTTCTAGGGTAAGTGCTATTTCTTCTTCCTCCCCAGAGGATTTTCTTAGCACTAAACGTATGGTTTGCCCTTCCTTTTTTAATAGCGCTCTATAAGCTTTTAAGTCAGTATGCGAGACTCCATTTATAGACAGTACCTCGTCTCCTTGGGTGATGCCTTTTTGAGAAGCTTCTGTATCTTTAATCACATCGCCAATCATAATTTTTTGCTCAGACTTCTTGATAGAAAACCCTACCAACGGAGTATCAAATGGATCGTTATAATACAGGTTAGGTTTTAGATATAGTTTTCCTTTTTTGTAATCTAAAATCATATCAAATCGATTGATAATATCGGCGCCTAAGATCCCTGCAAATCCTTCTTGAGAACTGACTCCGTGTACTGCCTGAGAAATACTTACAGAAAGCTCACCAAGGTCATTTCCTAAAAATGATACACCATCAAGCATGCCTTTTACAGAAGATGAGGTAGTTGTTAATCCTCTAGATGTGATCGTAATGGTTTTATCAAATCTGTCTTCCAGTTGATGTTTTTTTGCAAAAGGGGTATTAAAAAGAATCGTCAAGTTGGCACCACTATCAAAAAGATATTCTCCAGATAGGCGTGTACCATCTTTAAATATACAATCCATAGTGACTATAGGAATGGAACCACTTATATCCATATCGTGCGTTATAAACCCACTAGTGTCGGCAATATCTTTTGTTTTATTGTAAAGGTGTATTTGCTTTTCAGCGAAATCAAATTGTGTCACAAACCTCTTAAGGACATCATATCCTATAATACCATCTATTTGTACACCAGAACGATTACTTAACTCTTGTAAGTCAACCAGAACAATATTGAGTTTATTAAAACGTATATTTTCTATGTCGATAGATCTATTGATAGCAATCTCATATTC
>JBLHOX010000138.1:0-7784 GCA_047623725.1 Dokdonia sp.
AATAAAATCACGATTACTGCAAATGAAGTATATGATGAAAACATTCTTCCTGTAGCCTTATACGAAGAATATAGAACCGTGATTAATAGTGCTGCAGATTTTAATAAAGTAACCCTTATTTTAGAACCTACAAAGTAATATAGAACACCTATATAAAAAGCAAAATCCATACTGAATTCAGTATGGATTTTGCTTTTTAACAATAGAATAGACTCCTATTCTATTTTAATAAATGTTCGTAAAGCGCACGTAATTTACGCACTTTCGGATCAATCACAGCGAGACAATACCTTCCCTCGCGGTTGCTATTATAATAATCTTGATGATCGGCTCCTGCAACATAAAACATAGGAAGCGCTGAGAGTTCTGTTACAATCGGATCATCATAATATTCCTGTACGACCTTTAGCACCTCTGCTGCTTGTGATTTTTGAGTCTCATTGTGATAAAATATAACAGACCTATACTGCGTACCTCTATCGGCTCCTTGACGGTTTAAAGTCGTAGGGTCATGCGTAGTCATAAATACGGTAAGTATTGACACATAATCAACAAGAGCCGGGTCATACGTCACTTGGATCACCTCTGCGTGTCCCGTAAGTCCTGAACAAATCTCTCTATATGTTGGTTCTCCAGGAACAATCCCTCCAGCATATCCAGACACTACTTTTTCTACCCCTTTTAATCGCTGTATCACAGCCTCGACACACCAAAAACAACCACCACCAAAAGTGGCTACTTCCATCGTTGGATTACTCATATTCTTTATTCTTTTTTATCAATTTTTAACCACACTTTATCTGTATTGAGGTGAAATGTACCTACAAAATCCCAGTTACATTCTTCTGGAGAGATCAAAGATAAAAAAGGATTTCCATCTTTAGAACGATATAAATGATATGTCTCTCCTACAATAGGTTCAAAAGAAAACTTTGCCGAATAAATGAGGTTATTATACTCAAACTGCTCCATCATCGCTTCGTATTTTGCTTTTAAGTCCTCATACTCTGTCTTAAATTGATGGTTAACCTTATTAATATTTGTGTTTTTCCAAGTGGTTACGTCACTGGTTACAATCGCAGGAGCGCCAAGATTGGTCGCATAGGGAGTTAATGCGGCATCGTAACGTCCTTTTTCTTCGTTATAAACAACTTGATCTGGTTTTTTCTTTGTCATAATCTATTCGGTCTTCCACTATAAAAATACTTAATTTTTGGGTTTGGTACGCTTTCGCGAAAGCGTATAAAAAATAATCCCTTAGGTTATCTTCTTTTAGATATCTTATTATGTGTAATCTGTTTTTGCCTACTGCACTTAAATCGTGCATCATCCATGTCATAAGCACGTTTTGCCTCATGCTTTGTTTTACGACCTTGCACGCGTTTACGCCACATCCTAAAGCTGCTCTCCTTCATCTCACGTCGCATCAAGTCAATGACTTGTTGCTCTTTAATATCAAACTGCCTCTTAATGGCATCAAAAGTAGTGCGATCTTCCCACGCCATTTCTATAATACGATCTATTTCTCGTTCTGTAAATTCTGGTACTATTTCTTTCTTCATAGTCGTTAATCAAAATTATTACTATCAGCAAGTGTATGCCTTCTTAAAATACGATAGCTTTCTTTTTTTACCAAGCTATTTTCTTTTAAATTCCATAAAATATCACCTGCCTGTTTTGCTGTCTTTTTTATATCTACGATAGGTAAAGGATACTCCTTTCCTATACTTGTGTTACAAAATTGCTGTTCGAGAAGACTCATCGTATACGGTTCATGTATATACGCAACGGGAACTTCACGAAGTTCTGGCACCCATTTTTTTATAAACTCCCCTTCAGGATCATGCGCCAAACTATTTTTTACAGGATTATAAATACGTAGCATATTAATACCTGTTTCTCCTGCCTGCATCTGAATTTGAGGGTAATGAATCCCTGGTTCAAAATCTAAAAACTGTTGCGCAAGATGTGGAGAAGCATCTTGCCAAGGTTGCCATAAATTATGTGTGAAAAACGAAAGGGTCATCGCGCGCATTCTAAAATTAAGATATCCGGTTTCTAATAGACATCGCATACAAGCATCTACAAGTGGATATCCTGTTTTCCCTTCTCTCCATGCTTTTTGATAGACTTCGTTTCTAGGCTTTTTAAGTTGGTGATAGCCTTTGTTTACACTCACAAATTCCATGGTATCTTCCATCTCAAATTTTTGAATAAAATGAGCTTGCCATCTAAGTCTCGATGTAAAACTATCGATGGCTCTCTTATAAGATGTGGTTTCTCTAAATGTTTTTGCTTGTTGCCACACCTGTCGTATGGAGAGATTTCCCCAAGCAATATAAGGCGATAGTCTAGAGCAACTTTTTCTGGCGAGGGCAGGTTTTGATATGTGCGAATTATAATTTCGATATCTCCCTTTTAAAAAAGAATCTAAGTATCGTAATCCATTACGAGTACCGCCAGGTTGAAAAGAGGATTGTACTGGTATTTTTAATGAAGGAATGGTAAAAAATGGTTGTAAGTCTAGTATAAATTGAAGATCGACAAGCTGTCCTTTCTTAGGTTGAAATGGCAACTGTGGTTGTTTCATAAACCATTCCCAATCTTCACTCCATCCTTTTCGGTTACGCATACCTCTTTGTACGCCATTCGTACAGAATTCTACCCAACCAAATTTTTTGTCTGCTTGCTCTTTCTTTAGAGAGATTGCAAATTTTTCTAATGCAATATCTCGATCATACGTAATACGTAAACCTGTTTCCTGATATGAAAAAACTGTATGTATTTTTATGTGTTCTATCAAGGTTTTAAAAACAGAAACCACCTCTCCTTCTAGGATTAGGATTTCTGTATGGTATGCGCTCAATTGATCTTGTAAATCTTGTAATGACTCTTTTACAAAATTCCAATGTCTGGCGCTATAATGTTTATCTATGAGTAAAGAAGGTTCAAAAACATATAACAATAGGACAGGAAGATCTTCTTGTAAGACATTGTACAATGCGAGATGGTCTTGCAATCGCAAGTCTCGTTTTAACCATACTATGTTGACTTCCTTTTTAATAATTGGATGGATTTTTAATAATATCTTGAGCTCTTTCTTTATGTTGTATCAAGGTCTCTTTATCCATTTTATGGAGTAGTGACAGCATCATACGCATGCGTTGATTGTCTTTAAAAAACGATTGTTTCTCGTCTAGAAAATTCCAATAAAGGCTATTAAATGGACAAGCGTCTTCGCCTGTTTTTTTACTTACTTTATAATGACATCCTTTGCAATAGTTACTCATTTTATTAATATAACTACCACTAGACACATAGGGTTTGGTTGCAATTTTACCACCATCTGCCCATTGTGACATGCCTCTGGTATTGGTGATTTCTACCCATTCAATTGCATCTATATAAATACCCAAATACCAAAGATCTACTTCTGAAGGGTCTGTCATGGTGAGCAGTGCATAATTCCCAGTAATCATTAAGCGCTGTATGTGATGTGCATACGCGTTATCCAGACTGTTATTTATACTACACTTTAAACAATTCATTTTGGTTTTTCCTGTCCAATAAAATTCAGGAAGTGGATTCTGATTTTCTAGGTAATTTACAGAAGCAAATTCGGGCATTTGCATCCAGTACATCCCGCGCATATATTCTCGCCAACCTATAATCTGACGGACAAAACCTTCTACTTGGCTAATATCAATTTCCTCTTTGTGTGCTCTCCAATAAGAGATGACGGTAGCCACCACTTCTTGCGGAGACAGCAATTTACTATTCATCGCAAAGCTTAATCTGCTATGATATAAATAGGCTTGATCAGGATCCATGGCATCTTGATAATCTCCAAAATGAACCAATAGATGCTCACAAAAATAATCCAATACGCCAAGGCTTTCTTCCCTTGTCGTTGCCCAACCAAATGCCTTAGAATGGATATTTCCTATCGTTTTTATGCCTTCGTTTTCTAGTAATGTAACGAGCGATGTTACATCTTTTTCAAAGGTTTTTTCTATGGGAATAAGGGTGTCCTTTTTCCACTTTTTACGATTGCTTTGATCAAAATTCCACTGCCCACCTTCGGGATCTTTTTCAGTAATCATCATCAGGTCATACCTCTTCCGCATCATACGGTAAAAATATTCCATGGTGTATTGTTTTTTCCCCTTGAAGAATTCCTCCAGATCTGTACGAGATGTCATAAAATGTTCTGTATCTACAGCGGTGGTGGGAATGTGTCCGCTTTCGCGAAAGCGTACCAATTCTTGATCCAATCGATATTCATCTGGCTGCTGATATTGAAATATATCGCACGAATTTTCTTTGAGAACTTGCTTGATGTTGTCTGTTAAGATATGTTGGTTACGGGTATCGTCAAGGGTGTAATAAACGACCGTATGACCTTGATTTTCTAAATGTGTTGCAAAAGAACGCATCGCACTAAAAAAGGCTACTATTTTTTGAATATGGTGAGTAACGTAGGTTGTTTCTTGGCGCATCTCTGCCATAAAATACACCGCATTAGTATCTAGCTTGGTATACCAAGAATGATTATGATTGAGCTGATCGCCTAGTATGAGTCTGAGTACTTTCATCTAAAATAATTGATTTTGCAACCACAACTTCCTGAATTTCCCTTGTGTATCGTAACGCTCTGCTTGGCTCTTAATATTGAATATGCGATCTCTAGGATCATTGCCTACACCTGCATTGTACATCCAGTTGCACCAATTGCTGTGTACATCATAATCGATGAGTACACTTTCAAAATAAGTAGCTCCGATACGCCAGTCTTGTTTGAGTTCTTTTGCCCAATAACTAGCTACATTTTGTCTTCCTCGATTGCTCATCCATCCAGTCTCTCGTAGTTCAATCATATTAGCATTTACAAAATCATAAGGCGTTCTCCCTTCTATCCACTCTTCTAATGCAATGGTATTCGTATTCCAATCATATTCTTTATTGAGAATACCGCCAATTTTAAAAATAGCATTTCCATATTTAAGCGAAACATATTTAAAATAGTCTCTCCAGATGAGTTCAAAAATGAGCCAATAGGTATCTTGATTCTTTTTAATTTCTTTTTCAAATTGCTTGACTTCCCAATAAATTTGTCGCGCAGAAATACTACCATTAGCAAGCCACGGAGACAATTTGCTACTGTAATCTATACCTACGAGTCCGTTTCTGGTTTTCTTATAAAAAGCTAATTTTTGAGTTTCCCAAAAATAATGTTGAATACGTTCTTTTGCTTGTAATTCTCCTCCTTTAAAAGGGAATGCAGTTCGAGCATCTACTGTAAACGTGTCTAACCCTAATTCCTGAAGTGTAGGAATCTTTGTATTATTCTCAATCCGATTTGTTACAGGAAGTGGTTGTAAAGGAGCTAGTATAGATAGTACGGATGCTTTCTTTTCACATTCTTTCCTAAATACGGTAAAGACATTGGGAATGGTATCAAACCCTTCATAAGGGATATCATCTGGATGAAACAAAAACTGATCATAGGTTTCGTGCCACGTTATTGTTGGTGTTTCTTTTTGTATGAATGATACAATACTTATTTCTTCCTGCGTCCATTCCTTCTGTAGATATATATCAGTAACATCATACGTACGAATGATTTCTGGTAATACTTTAGTCGCACTATCGATATGTAGCAATACGTCTATATTTAAATCTGACAATGATTTTTTAAGTTCTGATAATGTCTCTATTAAAAATTGTGCACGGTATTTTTCTGTCTTTTTAAAGCCAAATTTGTCTTCTGAAAAAAGAAATGGATCAAAACAGTATAATGCTATAACACGATTGCCAGAGGCAACTGCTTTATATAACGAGTGCTGATCTTGTACACGTAAATCATTCTTAAACCACACCAGTGAGGTATTCATATAGCTTCTGTGCTCTTTTTATTGCGTTTACATCGTTCACTACAATACTTGACTTCATCCCAGTCTCGTTCCCACTTTTTTCTCCAAGTAAATGGTCTGTCACAGACGATACATATTTTTTGAGGAAGGGATTGCTTACGATGCACTTTATTTTATTTGTTCAAAGATATCTAAAAAAGATTAAACAAATAAATAATATAGCAATAGGATGCGCTATAGAAATAAATTAGTAGGTGTATTTTAATCCGGATTATGTAATAGAACTTCGTGAAGAGGCTTGAAGAAGCAATAAAATATGATGTTTTCTAAGTTGTAGCATAGTATCGTTATGGTTAAACTCAAAACCTGTACTCAGCTTGACTGGGTAACTAATGTAGTGGTCTATTTTGAAGCATCTTCAAGTTATAATAGATTTTCTAATGCATAATGCGGGTTTAAATGATAACTAGTATAAAAGGTAAAAGGGGACACAAAAAGTAAGTGACCCCTTTTACACAACTCAACCAAACTAGTTCTTAAAATCTAGAGACAGGTATTACAATCTGCGTCAAGAGTATATAATTGTGTTATTTCAGTAGGATTTAAGGTTTTTTTATAGACTCTCAAATCATCTAGATGACCTGTGAATCCTTGACCAAGGGTAAAAAAAGATAGTGGATCAGAACCAATATCGAATGGTGAGTTTGGTATAATGTCTCTTTCCATGCCGTCTCTATATAAACGTACCGTATTATCTATATCTACTGTGACAACAAGATGGTGCCAATCGGTATTTGTCCATACTACATCTGCTTCATTCAACCAATCGAAATCAATAGCAGACGTATTATAAGCATCTATAAAGTATGGCGTGTTTAAACTAAACACCTTTAATTCAAATCCATCTCCAGCTTGAGTCCCTTTTTGGAACATCACTTCTATATCACTTGGATTCTCATTTTGCATTTTAAACCATACACTTATTGAAAAAGAATCTCCTTGTACCAATTGATTTGTTGTAGTAACAGGAATTGATAAAGAATCTGTTTGCACAAAAGAATAAGCACAGGTAGCGTTTCCGTTTCTGTCTTCTACAAAATTTCCGTCTACATTATCTATAGTGTATCCACTTATAAGATCTTTAAACTCATCTGAAAATGGCATATAGATGATTAAGTCCTCAAATAATACCTCTGGATTGTCACAACAATCTTCAACAGTTAATGTAAAAGGGATTATTTGAAAAACAGTAGGGTCAACAATGAGTTGAACCCTAACGTATAGGGTTTGTGAATTTGTTGTATTTGTATATGCAGTTGGTGTTACTATCGGGTTTGTTTGATTTGTAGCATCTGCCTCTGTTACATAATATACAATAGTATACAAATTAAGATCACTACAACCTTGAACTGCGAGCGTTACATCAAATTCTAGAAGACCATCATTATTGTCATCACAAATAGATAAATCTGTAACGTCAAAGCATATCTCTGGAGGAATAAAGCTACAGTTTTGGCTTGCATTGTTAATAGCTACTTCAAGTGCTGAGTTATCCTGTACTTCTATAGTGTTTCCATTATCATAGATGAGTGTTACAGGATAATTTAAACTTGCTATAATAGCACTATCGTTACCTATACTTACTAAAAATTGATATAGAGCTTCGTCATCATTAACTGTAACAACATCTGCATTTTGAAAATCAGAATTAAAAACAGAAAAAGAAATTGGGTATTGAAAATCAACACAAGATATAATATCTTCTCCTAAACAGTTAATTACATATTGCAACAACGCTTCTTCATTAGAAACGATAACCTCGGTATGATCGCTAAGTGTTATTGTAATAGGAAATGAAATTTCTATGATATCATCATCTGTGTCTGAAGCATTTATATTGTCTTCTACAAG
>JBLHOX010000139.1:0-7716 GCA_047623725.1 Dokdonia sp.
GAGATTTTTTAACCTTAGATAATTGACCAGATACAAACAAGTATCCCGCATATGGCCTTTCTAAAAGATCAAGATCCCTTTCAAACAATTCTCTAGGCGTATACGTTTCTTGCCCTAATCGCAAGTCCAATTGTATAGGCACATCTTCTTCTCTTTTAAATATAAAATCTCCTTCAAGTAAACGGCTATACCCTATAAAAGTTCCAGCTGTATAATAACGATCTATTGCAAAAACAAAATCATTATCATGTTGCAATGACACTTGCTGCTTGTAAGGTTCTTGAGAAAAGAGAGAGAGACTGTAGATAAGAAAAACACTTTGCAGAATGACATTTCTATTAACAGGAAAACGAGTTAAAAACATATTCATACAACAAGTAATATTTCTCATAGGCTTTTTGGATAAATAATCCGTTAGTCGAAAAAAAATGAAAAATTATTTAGAAGGAGACGTTATTATTTCTTGTGCCTGATTACTCAATAAAGAATCTACAGGAACAAACTTATAAGTGAGTTCACTCTCTTTTTCTTTTGAGAAAAGCAAAACCTTATTCCAATCTTTAGGATACCAAAATCCATTTCCTAGGAAAACGATTCCTTGATCATCTACATATTCGAACTCAGACGTTTTATATCCTAGATCCCCCCCTACCCATAGTACTTGAACACCTCTATTTTTAACTTCTAAAAGTTTTGGATAAACTTCTTCATAAAAGTTATTGACGTTATGACAATGATAACAATCCCCTTTATTTGCATTACACACTTTAGGTATCATTGCATCTAGCACTGGGTGGTCATTCATAAAAATTAACTTATGCGACATTAATAACACAGAACCTGTCTGTAGGGTATCAAGTACTGAAAACAAAAACTCTTTTTGTTTTCCTACAATAGAACTCAAGCTGTCCTGAGAGTTTAGTGTTATAAAGGTTACGTCGTCTTTCTGATAGGCATGATATTTTTTCTTTAGTGTAGTATTATAAAATCTTTTATCAGATGTATTATCATGATTTCCTACACTCCAGAGTGTTGTAGGTTTTTTAAAATCAAAAATACTATCTAAATGAGGTGTTATTGTTTTTCCAGAAAAAGAACTCAAACTTAAATCACCTCCTAAAAGGGTCATATCATATTTTGAAAAATCAATATCATACACTTTATGATATACGCTATCATTGGTCTTAAGTCGGGTGTGTGATACGTATATATAAGAACTCGGAAGATCTATTA
This sequence comes from Dokdonia sp., assembly GCA_047623725.1. Lineage (GTDB taxonomy): Bacteria > Bacteroidota > Bacteroidia > Flavobacteriales > Flavobacteriaceae > Dokdonia. Next base: position 1,234 of record JBLHOX010000139.1, read on the forward strand.
AGGGCTGCTTACAAGAAAACAGAAACAATATAAAACCAATTAGAAAAAGTCCTTTACGCATAGTGATGATCATTTTAAGGCAATTATATTCAATAAAACTCTAATGTAGCAAAACTACATTCAAAAATAAAACTGACACTTTGTCATAATGCGCTGTAAAGCGTATCTTTGCACGATCATTGACAATTAATTTAGAGTCAATCAAAAGAATGGAGAAAATAATCGACGAAAACAAACAGGGAGAAGCTTTAACTGTAGCAGGAAATACAAGCAACACCAAAAAGCTTTTTATAGAAAGTTATGGTTGCCAGATGAATTTTTCTGACAGTGAAGTCGTTGCTTCTATACTTGCAAAAGAGGGATATAATACAACACAAAACCTTGAAGAAGCAGACTTAGTCCTTGTGAATACGTGCTCTATACGTGAAAAAGCAGAAATTACGGTACGCAAACGTTTAGAAAAATACCAAGCGGTTAAGAGAAAGAAAAACTCTAAAATGAAAGTAGGCGTTTTAGGCTGTATGGCCGAGCGTTTAAAAAATAAGTTCTTAGAAGAAGAAAAAATCGTAGACCTTGTTGTAGGACCTGATGCTTATAAAGACATTCCTAATCTTTTAAGTGAAGTTGAAGAAGGACGTGATGCGATTAATGTCATTCTATCTAAAGAAGAAACCTACGGAGATATTTCACCTGTACGCTTACAAACCAATGGCGTTACTGCTTTTGTATCTATCACCAGAGGATGTGATAATATGTGCACATTTTGTGTCGTTCCATTTACTAGAGGTAGAGAGCGTAGTCGTGATCCACAATCTATTATGGGAGAAGTACAAGATCTTGTATCCAAAGGATACAAAGAAGTCACCCTTCTTGGCCAAAATGTAGATTCATACTTATGGTATGGCGGCGGACTCAAAAAAGATTTTGAAAAAGCGACCGAAATGGCAAAAGCTACTGCGGTAGACTTTGCTCAACTTATGGATATGGTGGCTATCGCATACCCTAAGTTGCGTATTCGTTTTTCTACAAGCAATCCTCAAGATATGACGCTAGACATTATTGAGGTGATGGCAAAACATAAAAACATTTGTAACTATATACACTTACCTGTACAAAGCGGAAGCGATCGTATCTTAAAACTAATGAATCGTCAACACACGGTTGCAGAGTACAAAACACTTGTAGATAATATCAAACGTATCATACCTAACATTGGTATGAGTCAGGATATGATTACTGGATTCCCTACAGAAACCGAAGAAGACCATCAAGGCACACTAGACCTCCTGAACTACGTAAAATACGATTACGGTTTTATGTTTTATTATTCAGAACGCCCAGGAACATTGGCAGAGCGTAAAATGGAAGATGATATTCCGTTAGAAATCAAGAAACGTCGTTTACAAGAAGTTATTGATTTACAGAGAGAACTTTCCCGTGGCAACCTGAAAAAATATATGGGACAAACGATGGAAGTTCTTGTAGAAAGAACCTCAAAAAAGAATGAAGATGAATGGAGTGGTCGCAATGACCAAAATATTGTCATCATTTTTCCAAAAGAAAATTACAAGCTAGGAGATTATGTAGACGTAAAAGTGAATGAGTGTACTACAGGAACACTTATAGGAGAAGCCGTTGGGTATGCTCAGTATTGGCAAGAGTAAATTATAAAAGATCAAGAGTACGCTTTCGCGAAAGCGTATAAAAAACAGACAGAAATAACCGATAAAGGTTTTCTTTAATAAATGAACAAGTCTTCCTTTTAAACAAGCAACTTTTAATAAGTTCGATGACTAATCAAAAACAATTCATTATGAAATTTATATTTTATATCTGCTTTTTTGCTTTTTCACTTGCTTTTTATGGTTGTTCACCTGAAAATGACACAATACCTGAAACCGAAATTCCAGAAGAAGCCTCACAGGAAAACCTAACTCTCGTTATTGAACAGGTTAAAAGACTAGCTATTGGAGTAGATTGTCCCCCAAGGATTATAGATTTTAATACAGATGGTCAAATAACTGAAATTAATTCTTGTGGATCCCCTCTAAGAACATTTTTTCGAGATTCAGAGGGGCTTATCACTGGTATAACAAGTGTTGGAAGTTTTGGATACGACAATGGTATATGGACATCATATAGCACGGCAAATGATACAGGCGGATCTACTATAACAATAACCTATGACGGTAATATCATGGCCTTCCATTCGACATTCAATGGGCAAATGAGCCCCAATAGAAACGAATTTGTTTTTGAAGATGATACGTATAAAAAAATTCTATCAATTCGCAGTGTTGATAATAGTACTGGAGAAGTATTATACGAGCACACTACATTTACGTATAGTGGCAATAATATTTCTACGATTAATCAAAAAACAGTTGATCCTGTCACTAATGAATTAATTCCTTTTGTAGATCACTCGTTTACCTATGACGACAAAATAAACCCCTACAAGATGGGACTACCTACTAATGCTGGTTTTTCAGCATACACCCCTTTCCTATTTTGGGATGGTGTAGCGGGCATTGTTTGGCTTGCAGAACACAATGTTACAGAAAGAGTATATACACATCATGTGAATGGTTTTACAACCACGCAGGTGTATGAATATGAATACAATGAAGATGATTATCCTATTCAAATGGAAGAATCAATAGGTGGAGAATTAAGATACACACAAAGTTTTGAATATTATTAATTTATGGAAGGAATACAAACCACAAAACAGCGATTTGGAATTATAGGAGATGATCCTAAACTAAATCGTGCTATAGAAAAAGCAATTCAGGTATCTCCTACAGATATTTCGGTATTAGTTACTGGAGAATCTGGTGTGGGTAAAGAAAGTATTCCAAAAATCATCCATTCATTATCACATAGAAAACACAATAAATACATTGCCGTAAACTGTGGCGCCATTCCAGAAGGAACCATAGACAGTGAGCTTTTTGGTCACGAAAAAGGCGCTTTTACCGGAGCTACTCAAACGAGAAATGGGTATTTTGAAGTAGCAGATGGCGGTACCATCTTCCTAGATGAAGTAGGTGAACTTCCATTACCAACCCAGGTACGCTTGCTTCGTGTCCTTGAAAATGGAGAGTTTTTAAAAGTAGGATCATCAAAAACACAAAAAACGGATGTACGTATTGTCGCTGCCACTAACGTACAGATGTTTGAAGCTATTAAAGAAGGTAAATTTAGAGAAGACCTCTACTATAGATTAAGCACTGTAGAGATTAGTTTACCCCCTTTAAGAGAACGTAAAAATGATATTCATTTACTCTTTAGAAAGTTTGCTTCAGACTTTGCTATGAAATACAAGATGCCAACCATTCGTCTTGATGAGCAAGCTACAAACCTTCTTATTCAATACCGATGGGCAGGTAATATTAGACAACTACGTAACGTCGCTGAACAAGTTTCTGTACTAGAACAAAATCGTTCTATCACAGCAGATACCATAAAGAATTATCTTCCAGATACTGGAAGTAAACTTCCTGCGGTTATCAATAAAAAAGAATCGTCAGACTTTTCAAATGAGCGTGAGATTTTATACAAAGTATTATTTGATATGAAATCAGATCTTAACGATCTTAAAAAGCTCACATTAGAGCTCATGAAAAATGGGAATACAGAAGATGTAAAAGAAGAAAACGAATCTCTGATTAATAAAATATACAATAAGGAAGACACTTATGACACTGCCCAAGAGGTGATGGAAGTATTACAAATACCAGAACAAGCAACTCCTGTAGTTCCTACTGCTATTCCTGAAGTTAAAGAAGATCCATATCATTTTGCTGAAGAAATTCAAGAGGAAGAGACACTATCCCTACACGATAAAGAATTAGAGCTTATTAAAAAATCTTTAGAACGTCACAAAGGCAAGCGTAAAGCAGCTGCAGATGAACTCGGGATAAGCGAGCGCACATTATATAGAAAGATTAAACAATTTGATTTATAATTTTATAAGATCATTGTATATTGCTTAAGGAATTTTAACAGACACTAGCCGTTATATCGGTATGAGAAAAACAACGACTATATTATTTGCAATTCTATGTTGCCTTACTTTTCAAGGATGTGGATTTTATTCATTTAATGGGATCTCTATTAGTGAAGATATAAAGACATTTCAGGTAAACTTCTTTCAAAACCAAGCACCTATTGTAGAACCTGGTATTGACCGTACATTTACATTTGCATTACAAGATTTAATTCAAGATCAAACTAATTTAAGTCTTGTTTCTAATAATGGCGAACTCCTTTTTGAAGGGGAGATTGTAGAGTTCTATATTGCACCTCAAGCTTCTACCTCAGATAATACAGCTGCACAAAACAGACTTACCATTTCTGTAAATGTTCGTTATTACAATAACACAGAAACAGATGGGGAAGACGATTTTGAAAAACGTTTTTCTTTCTTTTCAGATGTGCCAGCTACTACGCAATTAATAGGAAGTTCTCTTGATGTAGCGTTAGAAGAAATTTTTGACCGGATTACACAAGATATTGTCAATGAATCATTGGCTAAGTGGTAATGAATACACAAGCCTTTACATATCTGCTAGAACATCCCGAACACATCTCAGGCTCGCACACTACAGACATACGAAGTTTAATAGCTGAGTTCCCTTATTTTCAGAGCGCACATGCCTTATACATTAAAGGCCTCAAAAATGAAGAAAGTTTTGCTTATAACAAAGCCTTAAAAGTAACTGCAGCACATACTACAGACAGAGCTGTTTTATTTGAATATATTACTTCAGATGTGTTTGATCAAAATGAAATAAGCACTCAAATAAAAGCACAAGAAACACACGTAAGAACGCTAGACATAGAAGACTTACAAGACGTGTCTCTACAAGTGCAGGATGAAGAGCAAGAAAAAGCTTCAAAAATTCTTGACCCAAATTTATTTGTAAAAAAAGAAAATTCAGAAATCACAAAGCGATCCCCAAAAGAAATACTCTCTGTTGGAAAACCTTTGGATTTTGATCCAAACGAAGTTCATTCTTTCCAGGAATGGTTACAACTCTCTAGGTTTTTACCTATAAAGAGGGACCCCTTACGACAAGAAAAAAATCAGGAAGAAATAACAACCTCATCAGTTAACAAAGAGCAATTATCTGAGTCCTATCAAGTATCAGATATCCAAGATGCAAATGTCAATACCAAAAAGCGTAAGCAAGACATTGTTGACTCTTTTATAGCGTCTAATCCTAAAATTGAATTTTCACCAGTTAAGGTTTTACCAAAAAAAAACCTCGCAAAAGAATCTCTCATGCCTTCTGAATCCCTTATGACAGAGACTTTAGCGCGCGTATATGTAGAGCAAAAAAACTTTAAAAAAGCAAAGCAAGCTTATCGAATTTTAAGTTTGAAATATCCAGAAAAAAATGGTTTCTTTGCAGACCAAATTCGAGCAATACAGCAATTAGAAGAAAATAAAGAATTATGAGTACTACATTTTATATATTTTTAGTATTAATCGTTATAGTAGCATTTTTACTAGTCGTAGTTATTATGGTGCAAAATCCTAAAGGCGGAGGGTTATCTTCTTCTTTTGGAGGAGGAGGAACACAACAAATGGGTGGTGTTCAAAAAACAACAGACTTTCTAGACAAGGCAACTTGGGGATTAGCAACACTTTTATTAGTGCTTATCTTATTAAGTAACATCTCTATTTTTGGAGATGTTGAAAATGAGTCTCAAATATTTGATGAGAACGCTACACAAACTACAGAACCTGTTGATATCCCTACTACTGGTGGCACAACAGATGACCCTTCTGACGGAGGAGGTCAATAAAAATATTGAAAAACATTAAAAAAAATGCCAACTTATAAGTTGGCATTTTTTGTTTGACACCGTTTGTCATTTGCGCTGTAAATTTGTCAGCATCCTACTACTGGCATAATTTCTGACCTATACATAACTATACAATTATAAACTTATTTAACCTTAATAAATACGAATCAAAAAATGGCTTTAAACATTAAACCACTTGCTGATCGTGTAGTGATAGAACCACTACCAGCAGAGACCCAAACCGCATCTGGACTTTATATTCCTGATTCGGCACAAGAAAAACAACAAAAAGGGAAAGTTGTTGCTGTAGGCTCTGGTAAAAAAGACCACGATATGACTGTAAAAACAGGAGATATTGTTATTTACGGAAAATATGCAGGTACCGAGCTTACCATAGATGGTAACGATTATATGATTATGAAAGAAGAAGATATTCTTGCTATCGTATAATTCATAAAACCTAAGGACTACATACAATATCAATTTAGTTGATCTTTTGTAGCTACCCGCTTTCGCGAAAGCGTATAAATCGCAATTCAAAACAAACAACAGTTAGAATAACCAAGAGATTCCTGACTTCTCGGGAATGACAATCTAAAAGAGTATCATGGCAAAAGATATAAAATTTGACATCGAAGCACGTGACGGTATTAAGCGTGGTGTAGA
>JBLHOX010000140.1:0-7642 GCA_047623725.1 Dokdonia sp.
TAATTATTTTGTTTTTGAATCTGAGGTTCAAAATTGATGTAATCGTGACGGTTTTATGAGGGGTAATAGGAGTTATTATTAGGGGCAAACACCCTTTTTTTTATTAGGTAAATTACTTGTACATTTTTATTTTTTTTGCTTTAAAGGGATCATGTAGTGGTATACGCTTTCGCGAAAGCGCATCCAGAAAAATAACATGATTGTTCTTATTTTGATTACGTATTTGATCATTTCAAAACTCGTATATTTGTTGATATGATAAAATCAATGACTGGTTTTGGGAAGAGTGTTATACAACTTCCTGGAAAGAAGATTACCATTGAAATTAAGTCTCTTAATAGTAAGAGTCTTGATCTAAATGCACGCATCCCATCTACGTACAGGGAGAAAGAACTTGCTATGCGTAACCGTGTTGCAAAGTCTTTAGAACGTGGAAAAGTAGATTTTGCCTTGTATGTAGAAAGCACTGGCGAAAACACAAATACCAAAGTCAATGAAGGGATTGTAAAAGAGTATATGCGACAGCTAGGAAATGTAGCAGATAGTGACGCTGTTGAGCTTCTAAAAATGGCTGTGCGTCTTCCAGATGCGTTAAAAGTAGAGCGCGAAGAGATGAATGAAAATGAGTACAAAAGCATCCTAACCACTTTAGATACCGCACTAGAAGAGATTAATGTATACCGGTCTGATGAAGGCGCTTCTTTAAAAGGAGAGTTTGATTTACGTATTAAGAATTTGCAAGAGTTACTAGACAAAGTGATTGTGATGGATGTAGATCGTCTGGATAGTGTGAAAGTACGATTGGAAAAAGCAGTGTCAGACCTTAAAGTAGAACTGGATGAAAATCGCTTTGAGCAAGAACTCATCTATTATCTAGAAAAGTACGATATCACCGAAGAAAAAGTGCGTCTTAAAAATCATTTGGATTACTTTACAGAGGCATTAGACTCTGATAATTCTAATGGTAAGAAACTAGGTTTTATAAGCCAAGAGATAGGTCGTGAGATCAACACCATTGGTTCCAAATCTAATCATGCTCAAATGCAACAACTTGTCGTGCAAATGAAAGACGAATTAGAAAAAGTAAAAGAACAAATGCTTAACGTACTTTAAATCTGAAAATAAGGCGTGACAAAAATAAAACAACACTCAGGTAAACTTATTGTTTTTTCAGCTCCTTCAGGAAGTGGTAAAACAACGATTGTAAGACATTTATTAGCACAAGAAGAATTCAATCTAGAATTTAGTATTTCGGCAACGAGTCGTGAAGCTAGAGGAGAAGAACAACATAACAAAGATTATTACTTTATCTCTCTTAAGGAGTTTAAACAGCATATCAAAGATGAAGATTTTCTAGAGTGGGAAGAAGTCTATAGAGATAACTTTTACGGTACGCTCAAAGAAGAAGTACATCGTATCTGGGCGATGGGAAAACATGTTATTTTTGATATTGATGTTGTAGGAGGATTACGTATTAAAAAGAAATTTCCAGAACGAACACTGGCTGTTTTTGTAAAACCACCTAGTGTAGACGAACTTAAAATACGTCTTAAAAAACGAAAAACAGAGAGTGAAGACAAGATCAATATGCGTATTGCAAAGGCTTCTGTAGAACTGGCAACAGCGCCTCAGTTTGATCATGTCATTCTTAATGATAATTTAGAGAAAGCATTAGGGGAAGCAGATAAACTTGTTGCAGAATTTATTAAAACCCCTTTACGTAGGGACGAGGAAGAAGAAGAGTAGATTTGAGATTTGAGATTTGAAAAAACATATAAGATACAAAACAGATCTTTTTAACACCCATAACCATTGAAAGTAGGACTGTATTTCGGCACATTTAATCCTATACACGTAGGACATCTCGCCATTGCAAATCACATGGCAGAGTATAGTGATCTAGATAAAATATGGATGGTCATTACGCCCCATAATCCTTTTAAAAAGAAAAGTAGCTTACTGGATAATCATCACAGGTATCAGATGGTGCAACGAGCTTTAGAAGAATATCCTAAGATTGATGCTAGTACCATTGAGTTTGATTTACCACAACCTAATTATACAGTAAATACGCTTGTTCATTTAAAGGAAAAATATCCTGACCACGAGTTTTGTCTTATCATGGGAGAAGACAATTTAAAAAGCTTCCATAAATGGAAAAACTATGAGGTGATCCTAGAAAATCATGAGTTATATGTATATCCTCGTATTTCTAAAGGTGTCACAGAAACGCAATTTGATAATCATCCTAAAATACATAAAGTAGCAGCGCCTATTATGGAGATTTCTTCTACAGCCATACGTAATGGTATTAAAGAAAAGAAAAACATAAGGCCCTTACTTCCTGCTGAGGTGTTTGAGTATCTTGATGAGATGAGTTTTTATAAATCCTAACGCTGTAAAGATGGCTAGGCTTGATGTAGAAAATTTATATACCAAAAGAGCTTATTATTTTGGTGTGATTGCGCTTATATCATATTTAGTAACTAGTATGTTGCAAGGCGTAAAAAGACTTACAAATACTAATGTTCCCGAGGTATTATTTATAACCATCTTATTGGTATTTGTTTTTTGTGGTATTGCTTGTCTGTACACAATTATTAAAGCAAGAAACGAGGCAAATTCTTTTAAAAAAGTAATCGCGACAATGCTTGCAATAGGGTCGTTTGTATATATACTGTTGCTTATAAAAGAAACACTTTTTCACTAGTGAGGTACACTTAGTATTATGATACGTTGGTATATAATACAAAAAGAAACCGCTCACAGTATAAATTAACACTAGGTGAGCGGTTTCAAACTAAATAACCAACCAAAATTTTTATAGCGCTGCCAGCTTTTGTAGCTTTTTTGTTTTAAGCGCTTTTATGTCTTTTTTAATGTCCTCCGTTTTACTTCTGTATTTTGGAGTACTTTTATTTTTATCTTCTTCTGAATTTCTAAATTCTATATATCCCTTTCCTCTGAATTGATATGTAGTTCCTGAACTTACTTGATACAACGCTATGGTTTCATCATCTATAACGATCAGTTCAAAAAATTCATTGTCTGGGAAATTATAATCTAATGTTAAAGTTTTTTGATATAAATTTCCAGAAACATCATCTACGTCATAGATCCCATCATAATCCCAAAATATATTATCAATAGCCGTGCCATTTATGTCTTCTGAGCTTCTAAAGTTGCCGCTTTGCCCTGCTGGAAGGAATTGCAAGAAGTTTTCATTATCAAAAAGATTGACATTACCTTCTTCACTGGTGTATATTTTTTCCCAAGCTTCAAACTCTTGTAAGAAATAATGAATGTTCTCATAAAATACAAGGTCGTAGTCAAAGGTGCTTCTTTGGTATCCTTCTAATACATATCTACTCCCTGTACTAGGCTCATAAAATTCTATTTCATTAACAGATAATTGACGAACATCAAAACTATATCCTCCGTCTAGATCGTGTTGTACATCTAGTTCAAAATTAAAGGTGTTATAATATCCAACATCTATTCCAAAACCACTGCCATTACTACCAATTCCAGAAAGGTTGTTATTTGCATAGATATTCCCATTTCTAAAAGAGACTGTAAATGCCTTTTGTAAAAAAGGAATCACGACAGGTCCTGATGAGCGATTGATGTCTACATACCAGATTTCATAATCAGTAAGTACATCGTTTAGTGTAATAACTGGTGTTGTATCTACGATAATATCGTCTTCAACAATAACCTCTGTATAACAAGAAGTACATAAAATGGCTACTAGCGTAAATGCCGAAAGGAGTTTGATCGTCTTCATAATCTTTCTGTTTTTTGATTTGCTTATATAAAACCAAATGGCGTGCCAAAAATGTAAATAACTAGTTTTTAAGATATTAATATTTATTTTTTACTTTCGCGAAAGCATACTTTACCTTAAAACCTACGTTTATAATGGCAAAAAATGTCTTATTTTTACAAATAGAGTATAATTATAAGCTTATGGAACAAAAACCAAAATTTGGTGTTATTGGAGGAGGAAGTTGGGCGACCGCTATTGTAAAAATGCTTTGTGAAAACCTAGACCAAGTGGGTTGGTATATGCGAAGTGTATACGCGATTGAGCATTTAAAAAGAGAGCAACACAATCCTAGTTATTTGAGTGCTGTAGAGTTTAACTCTGAGCAACTTATCTTAAGTAATGATATCAATGAGATTATAGCGTATGCAGACATCATTGTTTTTGCAGTTCCTTCTGCCTTTGTAGGTGGAGAGCTTAAAAATATGACCGCCTCGTTAAAAGGGAAGATCATATTTTCTGCGATCAAAGGGATTATGCCAGAAAGCGGTAAACTCGTAGGGGCTCATTTTCATGATATATATGATATTCCGTTTAAAAATATAGGAGTTATTTCTGGACCTTGTCACGCAGAAGAAGTCGCATTAGAACGATTATCCTACTTGACGATTGCTTGTGCAGATAATGCAATTGCTCAGACCGTTGCAGATCACCTTTCTTGTGATTATATAAAATGCAAGACAAGTGATGATATTATAGGAATAGAATATGCTGCAACGCTTAAGAATATTTATGCGATTGCTGCGGGTATAGCCCACGGATTAGGCTATGGAGATAACTTTCAAAGTGTTTTAATGAGTAATGCTATACGAGAGATTAAGCGCTATGTAAAGCGTGCTCATAAGATGAAACGTGATATTAATGGGTCTGCATATCTAGGTGATTTGTTGGTGACAGGCTACTCTGTTTTTAGCCGAAATAGAATGTTTGGTAATATGATAGGGAAAGGGTACACCGTAAAGAGTGCACAAATGGAAATGTCTATGGTTGCCGAAGGATATTATGCGGCAAAGAGCGCTTTAGATCTTAATAATACACGAGATAAAAAAGCACGGATTCCTATTATAGAAGCCGTGCATAGTATTTTATATAAAGGAAAAGATCCTAAAATAGTTTTTAATAAACTCACAGAGAGATTGGATTAATTAGGGCCATTTAGGAACTAAAAAATAGCATATCCTACTGTAAGAGAATAACTAGAGTACTCTGCATTTATAGTATCTATTAATCCTCTGGTTGTATAGTATTTTAACTCGACACTGAGATCTTTATACTCATACCCTGCACCAAAACTACCATAAGTAGACTGATTAAACACATCAAAATCTCTAGAGACTGATCGTGTTAAAGACTGATTAAGGTGAATAGGAATAACAAATCCTGCGGTTATAAATATTCTTGATTTATTTTCTAAAAAGAAAGAATGTCTGGCGCCAATACCTATTTCTACGGCACTGTATTCAACAGCTACATTTTGATCAATGGTAGAAATTCGGAACCTGTCTTCATCACTATAATCAAAATAGGTGGCTTCAATTAAAGCACTCCATTTATTTCTATTAAATTGAAAAATAAACTCACCTTCTAGACCTACTTGAACGCCTATTTTATCTGAAAACTCTGCAGTTGTAATCCCTGCAGCAGATTCAAAAGAAAAAGAATTATTACGCGCACCAGCTTTTAGTCTAAGTCTAAAATTTTTATCCAAACTCGTACGTTTTGAGATTTGATTATAAACAATACTTGAGGATCCACTACACTCATTGTATAATTTAAAAAAAGGAATAAAGGATGAAAGCTTATATTTTAAGTTTTTATATTTGGTTTCGGTGATGGTTGAACACGTTAGGTGGGTTTTAAGATCTTGCTTATAAAATTCATTAACGCCAATTTCTGTACCTGAATTTTGGAATCTTTTATAAACTAATTGCTTTACAGTCGTATCATCTAGCGTGTAAAAAAAACGCACTATGCCATATCCAGAATAATAATATAAAGACGCTTTTCCTTCAATAATTTTTTTGAGAAGTAGGGTCTCATTTTCAAATTCTGGTGATCGTACTTCGCTTAAATTACCAGGGTCATTACTAGACTTATCTATAGCTACATCATATCTTGAATACACCGCGCCATTTAGGATTCCAAACTCCTTTAAGTTTTCTATAGTAATCGTTTTACTTTCTGATTGCTCGTTAGATTTGAACTTGATTTCTGTTGGATTGTCTAACCATTCTATATTTTGAATGAATCCTTCTATTTTAGTATTTGAATTATTAATATAATAGGCTGGCTCAAAATCAATTTGAGCATTGGAGATTGAAATTGTACTTAAAGTAATAAGTAGCAGAAAAAATTTAAAGGTATTCATATTCATAGCGGATATTATTTTTCCGCCAAATATACTACTTGTACAAGTGAATTATATAGCTAGCACTCCCTTTTTACCTATGACAGGAACAGAAATCATATTGGCTTCTTTTATACTGTATGCGGGGAACTCCCAACGTTTTTCATACATCTTGTTATGGAGAAAATAAGTTATAGAAAAGAAATTGTTTAATCGGAAGACACTTTCTTCCATAAATTCAATTTTTGCAAATCCTTTTGCTGGTAATACGGCAATCTTATGACGCATGTGTGTTGTCATATCTGTATCATTATATCCTTGTACCGTAATAAGAATGACTTCTAAAGGGTCTTTACCGTCATTTATAATATAGGCGTTCCAGTCTTCTGTTTTAAACTCCTTATTGGGTTCTTTTACAGCAGCTACATATACGTCTTTTACCTCGGGAATTTCTATGTCTTTACGCATCCTCTTTTGAATTAGAATAAAATAATAATGGTGTAGGATCATTAGCAAGTGTAATTGTTTTTATACACCTGAGGCCTAATTTTTCTAGTAGTCGTTGTGATCCTATATTTTCTTTTACAGTAATACCGCTTACAGATATAATCCCATGTACTTCTTTGCCATATTCCATCACCTTAGCAGCGCTTTCATACCCATAACCATTGCCTTCATAGGATGGTAAAAATGCAAAGCCAATATCAACTCCATCTATACCTTCTCTGTCATATAAACCACAACAGCCTATTTTTTTATGATCTTCTTTTCGTATGGCGATATAATTTCCAAATTTCTTTTCTTCAAACTGAGGTAACATCTTTAGCTTAATATACTGTATAGCATCCTCTTCTGTATGCACCTTACGGTCTCCTATGTATAAGAGCCATTTAGGGGTGTTGAGTAATTCTAAGACAAAATGAGCGTCTTTTACATGGGCAGGTCGCATATAGAGGCGTTCCGTTTCAAGCGTGTATTCTTCCATAACCTTTATATTTCAGGGAAAGACAAAATTATCACTTACAGTATATACTTTAGATTTTAGGCCTCTTAATTACGCTTTCGCGAAAGCAAAACACTTATAAAGCACTTTTGAACTGCTCTAAAAAACGAATATCATTTTCACTAAGCATTCGGATATCAGAAATTTGGTGTAGTAATAAAGCAATACGATCTATACCCATACCAAAGGCAAAGCCGCTATACTCTTTACTATCAATACCACAATTTTCAAGTACATTAGGATCTACCATACCACAACCCATAATTTCTAACCAACCTGTTCCTTTGGTCATTTTATAATCGGTTTCTGTTTCTAAGCCCCAATACACATCTACTTCTGCACTAGGTTCTGTAAATGGAAAGTAAGAAGGGCGGAGCCTAATTTTACTTTTTCCAAACATTTCGGTAGTAAAGTACTGTAGTGTTTGTTTTAAATCTGCAAAAGAGACATCCTTATCAATATACAA
>JBLHOX010000141.1:0-7627 GCA_047623725.1 Dokdonia sp.
AATTTGTAGGATGCGTAGCATAAATTTTAGTAAACTTTGCGTTACTCGTTTTGCACGGATTTCATAAAGTACGTACCATGTTACGCTTTACCATTGATGCCGGAAAGATTGATAATCTAGAGGTGATTCAGGTAGATCGGTGATTTTTAGTTTAGTATTCTAAGTTTCTAAGGATACAGAATCAAGCAGTTGGAAGGGGTTGGTTGTTTTCAAAAATTTGTAATACACATTCAATTGTAAAATGCCGTATCCAAAGCGTAGTTATTTTTTATCCTAAAGACGCCACGATTTTATTTCATAGCATTAGCTACGGAATACATGAGTAAGAAATTTAGAATGAAAAAGAACGAACTGACATGCGAGATTTTACAATTGAATGGGTATAGGATGCGAAGCGCAAATTTTAGAAAACTTTGCGTTACTCGTTTTGCACGGATTTCATAAAGTACGTACGATGTTATACTGACTATTTCTTAATGATGATTTTCTCCAGTTTCTAAAAAATTAATCAAATATCCTGCAACTCTTATTGTTGGATAATTTATTATTTTATCGCCACGTGAGATTTTCATTGTTTGATAATGCCCTGCTAAAACGATCATATCTTTCGTGTTGTTTTTTTGAAATTCAATTTCGTCTAGCAATAGTTTTTTGGATAAAATAAAAGTTGTGTCAACTATTTTTTTATTATTAGTTTCCCTTACAGTTTTTATTCTCACATTATCAGCACTTACTTTAAAATCAGATTTGAGTAAATTGATGCTATTATGACCAAAACGTATCTCAATCGTAAAATCATTCTTATCAGAATTAATGATATTACTTTCTAAAAAAAGTAGTTGTTCAGATAAGTCAAAATAATATGAAAACTTCTCTCGATAATTTTGAGTCTTACATGAGGATAAAGTGATTAGATAAATTATTAAAATTAGGGTTACTTTAATTCTCATTTAGTAGTCATTAGTTTTGTGCAATTATATTTGAACTTTGACACTAAAACAATCATAAATGAGTAATTATACTTTTTCAGTTAGTAAACCTATCTCATAACGATAAAAGAATTGCTATGAGATAGGTTACTTATTAAGAATTACCCTCTTCTTCGTTCTAATAAAATCATCATCATAAGACTCAGCATTACTCTATCATCATCATCTGCGTCAAGTTCGCCTAATTTTGTAAGTTCAAAATTTCTACCAAAGAAAGAAGCTTGTTTCTTTAGTTTGATGACTGGTTGCCCATTCATATTTTCTACGATATAGGAAGGGTTGAATACATAGCCTGTTAACATGCTAAGGATAGGGATCTGGCCTAGTAAAGAGTCAAATACTTTGACCCATGCATTTTCTTCACTGATGGTATATTGTTGTTTTTCATTCTGATCAATGATTTGATATTGTGCTTTCCAGATAGATCTCCAACCTTTACGTACTACTTTTCCAAAACTTTGACTAGAGCCCTCTTCATAAAAAGAATATGCGGTAGAAAAGTCCAACCATTTATCTGCTTTGATTCTATAATTTACTTTGGTTTTTGATTCATCACTAAAAATCTGAATATCCTCTTTGAGTTTAAACATTTTTTGTCTTACATACGCGATGGTTTTTCCACTGGCGTCTGTCGCTTTAAAATCATTTGCAAGCGTCGATATTTTAAACTCGAAGTTGACTGGAAATTGAATGTTTTGCATGGTTTTTCGTTAGAATTAATAGCATAGTACGTAGTCCTTCTACTGCGTTTTGATGGAACAAAGTACTAAAGTAAAACGGGAATTAATTCTTACGAGCTACTAATTTGAAAAAATGTAGGTGAAGCGTGTATTTTTATGTGTAAATACTCGTTGCTTATTTCAGTTTGTTTTCATACGAAACAATGGTGTTCCAAACATCTTTGATGTATGGAACTACGACGTCATCTTTGTAGTCGATGTCTGTATTGATTAAGAGTACTTTTCCAATATTGGTTTCTGGATTAAAATACATCGTAGCAAATGATCCTAAATCTGATCCATTATGACCAATCAATAGATTGGTAGTGCCTATAAAACTATTGTTATACTCCACAAAAATTCCTACGTTTATTCTACCGCTTTCATTGATATTTGAGTCAAAATGTTTTTTAAAGAACTCTTTATAACTCTCAGGAGAAAGTAATGTGCCATTTCCTTGATACCCTTTCATAAGTTCAGAAAGGAACTTACTTAGATCTTCACTAGAGGTAAAAAGTCCACCATCAGGATAAGTGATACATGTGTAGTCTGCGATTTTTTGCCCTTTAAAAAGATAAAATTTAGAACGTTTTGAGTCATCTATATCTTTAATTGCCCAACCTGAATTTTCCATCTGCAATGGGTCTAGAATATATTTTTGCGTAAAATCTTTATACAGCATACCCGTAGCTTGTTGAATTACGAGTGCGCATAGATCTGCTCCAAAATTGGAATATTCAAAAGTACTTCCAGGTTTGTTTTCTGAAAACATGTCTGAAGTATACCAAGTACCTTTTGTTGAAAAATTAGCTTCAAGAAAACCTAATAAAGGAATTCTCTTATCTGATTTTCGAAAATGCGTAAAGGGTACTTCATCATCATCTAGGGTGTCTTTTTCAAGAATAAAACCTTTAAGATAGTTTTCTTCATAATCATTTATAGAAGATGTATGTGTAGCGAGTTGTCTAATGGTAATAGGCGCATCTGGATGATTCGGGTTTGTAACTTCAAAGGGAAGGTAGTTGTTGATAGGATCATCTATATCTAGTTTTCCTAATTCCTGAGCTTTTAATAGAGAGACGCCAATCAGTGTCTTTGAGATAGATCCTATATTCTGAATGGTATTTGTTTGATATGCTTTCTTGTTTTTTGAATCGGCGTGTCCAAAACCTTCATTGTATAAAACACGATCCTGATCTATAATGGCTACAGAAAAACCAACCAATTCACCTTCTTTATTTGCATTTTGTAAAGCAGTGGTTAATGAATTTTTTACGATAGAAAAATCTTTTGTAGGAACTGGAGGAGTTTCACTTTTTTGTTGGCAAGCAAAGGCCACAAATAAAAAGCAAAGAATAAAAATAGATGGTTTCATGAGGAATGGTTTCACATAAGGACACACCATTTTTATGATTGTTACTTATTTATGTGAATAATGTTGTGTACGTTTTCGTACTTCGGCTTTACTCAGCATAAACTTCTACGTCATGATGTTCCTTGAAAGCATATAAAATCAGCGATACCAATAAGACCAAGAAAATATTTTAAGGATAGATTACTAGGAACTATAATTTGAGCAACCACTCCTTAAATTCATAAAAATTGGTGGGATGTACACCGTGTCCTACAGGAAATTCATTAAGGGTACTTTCTATACCTACCTTGCTGAGGTATCCTGGTGTTTGACGCGCAGCATCAATAGGAATCACTTGATCTACCGTACCATGGGAGTTATAGATATTCAGATGCGCATAGGAGGCTGAGGACTGTACATTGATAATATCTTCATTGATATAGCCACTTAGGCCTATGACATTTTTTACTTTTTCTGGATAGCTTAACGCTACCGCATAACTTAAAATAGTGCCTTGGCTAAATCCAAGTAAAGTCACATTAAAAGGGTCGAGGTCATATGCTGCAACAGCTTCTGTAATAAAGGTAGCAATTAAGTCTCTAGATTCTTTTGCAACTTTAGTATCTGAAGTTTTTACACCTTCATGATCTATCGTAATGGCGTACCAAGCATTGCCATACGGTTGCATTGGGATAGGCGCTTTGGCTGAGATGATAAAGTAATTTTCAGGAAGTTCTGGCGCAAAGCTGAAGAGATCGTTTTCATCACTTCCATAGCCATGTAATAAGAGGATTAAAGGAGCTTTTCCTTCTGTTGTCTTGGTTGGTTTCTGGATGATATGTTCTAAGGAAAGTACGCTCATGCTATGGGTGGATGTATTGATACTAACAAAATGCCACGATGCTGTGACATTCTGTTAGTAGTTAATCTATAAAAATAATAAGAATTAAACGCTTTTAAACCAATCTTGGAAAAATTTTCCTACGACTGGAATTTCTTTCTTTTCTCCTTGTATAGCGCCTACAAAACCCAAAACCCATAATACAAAAAGGGCTATATAAAGTATATTAATAAGTAGTGAAGGTATACCTACCCAATTTAACAGGCTAAGTGCAATAGAAATAAGAGAAAGCCCAAGCATATTACGTATATGGTATGATGCAAAGTCACTTTTTTTAGAACTATTCATAATAACACCTATAATAAGACCAATAATAGTAATATAGGTAATGATAGCGGTTGTTTTTTCGTCAGATGTAGGAGTTGCCATAGATTGTATATGATTAAGTTAAATTGTATTTGAGATGATGTAAGTTATTTAAAAATGTTACTAGGATGCAAAAAATGAATATTAGGTATTTACTTTGCAGTAAATGCTTTTTGGTAAAAATTACCTACCAAAGGAATAGGACGTATATGTCCTTGAAAAGCAGAAATGATTCCGTAGAGCCATAACACAAAGAAAAGTATTAGAAAACCAATAGAAGCTGCAGGAATATCTAGCATACTCAATGGGATCATAATTAAGAAATAACTTAAAGTAAGCCCTAAGGATTGTCTGATGTGAAAAGCAGCAAACGGATTTTTAACTTCACTATTCATAAAATAAGCAATGATCAATCCGACAAAAGTAATATAACTTAATGCCGCGGCTGTTTTTCCTTCAAAGATGGTATTTTGATCCATGTTACTTACGTGCTAATTTTTGATTTGCAATAATTCCGAAGACGCTTCCTTTGAGTTTTGCTCCTAGAAAACAAGCGTTTTTGGATTTTGATAGGATATCACTTTCACTAAATACGCTACTTCCTTTTGTGGTAAATAGCGTGAGATTTGCTTCCGTATCTTTTTCGATAGGAAATGATTCTTGTGTAAAACGTTCACGGCCATTCGTTAAAAGCTGTACCGCTTTTTTCTCGCTGACTAGCGTGAGTAATGCGCCAAAAGTTGCTTCTTGCGAAATCGTACCAAAAGCAGCATTATCAAACTCTACTTGCTTGCGTTCTATATCTAGTGGATTGTGATCACTGGTGACCATATCGATGGTTCCGTCTTTAATACCTGCAATAAGAGTATCTACATCTTCTTGTGTTCTTAAAGGAGGTAATACCTTAAAGTTGGTATTAAACTCTTCAAGTTCATCATCAGTAAAGAATAGATTATGGATAGCAACGCTACAACTTACATCCAGTCCTTTGTTTTTAGCTTCTTTGATAAGTGCTACAGAGGCTGCGGTAGAAATGGTAGGGATGTGTAATTTTCCTCCTGCATATTCTAGAATATGTAAATCTCTTGCGATGTGTAAACTTTCGGCAATGGCTGGAATTCCTTTTAAACCGATGCGTGTGCTGGTAATCCCTTCGTTCATTTTTCCAGTACCTGCGATCTTATTTTCCTGAGGGAAAGAAAGAACAAGTCCGTTAAAACCTTGTGTGTATTGTAATGCAATCTTTAAAAGATTCGGATTTGTAATCGCACGCTGGTAATCTCCAAAAGCGACAGCGCCCGATTGTTGCATATCGTATAACTCTGCGAGATCCACGCTTTCACTATTTCGCGTAAGCGCACCTATAGGAAAGATACTTGTTGTGTGTCCTTCGCCCATTTTTGAAACAAAGGTGATATCGGCACTCGTATCTAAAATAGGGTAGGTGTTTGGATTAATAGCGATGCCTGTGAAACCACTTTTTGCAGCGACAGTAAGACCGTTTTCAATCGTCTCTCGCTCTTCGTATCCTGGTTGTCCTATACTCACGCTACTGTCAAACCAACCTTGCGATACATATAGGTTTTCTTTTTGTATCAGTTGCTCGCCTTTTTCCTGAGATAAATTCTGAGCAATGAGCCTGATCTTCCCATACTTAATACGAATGTCGACGGTGGTGCCGTGATGCGAACTTTTACTATCAATAATGGTGGCCGCTTTTATAAGTGCGTTCATTTAAAGAATTTTAAGATAAGCATTTCTAATACTAGGAATAATAATGCAAAAATAACAAACCATTTCCAAAGCGATTGGATACTATTTGCTTCTTTAAGCGTGTCAAATAATGTAGCGACAGAAGAGGTGTAACTCGCTCCGTCTGTGGCTTGTAGGTTTTGATACCGCAAGACACTCTCGTCTCTATTGTAATTATAGCTTATTTGCTGGAGAATACTATCCTTGTTTGAGACGTTATAAATTCCTGCATTTTCTGGCTGTTCTTGTGTGGTAATGGTGACTTTATTACCAAAGGTACGTTGCAACGGAATCTGTGTTTTATCGGGTGTCTCTACATTTGCCAATGATAAAATACCATCTTCTTGCACGACCGCAGGAATATCATAGGTATTAGGAACACCATTTGTAAAATATAAGGTAGGTAAAGAAAGACTTTGCTTTGCCATATTGTATAATGTAGGAACAATAAGGGGCGAGTTTTTAAAGTTAGAGTTGGCGGTATTTAATCCTCCAGCAATCGCATATACCTTGTCTTTTCCTGCAATAAAAGCACTGCCATCTTCAAAGTCTAAAATGGCTTCTCCATTATTGATGGCAAAGCTAGTACTCACAGAAGGGTATTGGAAGTTTTTAATACGTGTATCAAAGACATTACGATACAAAGGGTGATCATAGTTAATGGAGGTCACTAGACGTCCGTTTTGGTATACATCGCCAACTTGTAATCCTCCTAGTCGAGCCAGTAATAGGTTATAGTTAGACGCTTCTCCAGTTTCGCTTAAAATACATAATACGCTACCGCCATTTGTTACAAAGGTTGCCAGTGCATTTGTAAGCGCTTGCGATGGTACTTTTACTTCATTCAGGATAATAAAGTTATAATCAGGAATTTTACTGTAATCTAAGGTGTTGAGGTCTGTTGCCGTATAGGCAAATTCAGGAACGGTATAGATACGAGATAAAAAGGACTGATCACTCTCGTTAATAGAAAGTACTTTGATGGCTTGTGCGGTATTATTGTTGAAATACAGGGTGTTGTCAAAAGCTAATAATGGGTCATCTATCGTCAGTTTTCCTTTAAAATCTGTCTGACTATCAATATCAAATTCCACTTGTGCTTCTGTGGTTTCATTAAAAGAAGCCGTAGCCTTTGCAATGAGTTGTTCTCCATTGTATAAGGAGATAGGTACATTGGTTTCTCTACGTTCTTGTGTAGACAGTGTCGCGATGAGCGACAGTTTATTGGTTTCTGATTGTACAGGATACACAGAATCTATCGCAATATTATTCTCAATAACGGGGCGTAATTGCACATAATGCAAGGACACATTCTCAATGTCTAGCGTTTGTTGCTGTCCTTTATCTTGAAAATCTGAGATCACAATCAGTTGTTTCTCGGTAGCAGGATCTGAACTAAATTCTTTCTGGGCTTTTAAAACAATCGCTCCAGGTGTAAGTTGCTCTGCAGCATAGTCTAGTTGTAATAAATTGTTGCGGGTATTCTTTATAGAAATATTTTTAAACGTCTCTGTATTGGTCAGTAATGTAAAGGTTTCTTCTTCTGGAATGTTGACAATAAGGTCTTGCAATGCTTTTCTAAAAAGTTGCCCGGAAGCGCCTTTGG
>JBLHOX010000142.1:0-7617 GCA_047623725.1 Dokdonia sp.
GCAGAGCCATCGAGGTATCAAGCGGAAAAAACTTATTTTTAGTTTTATGAAAACTATCCGTTTTCAAACTTTCCTCTTTGACCCCGAGGTAGAACCTCGAGGAATTCTATAGATTAAGACTTGGAAATTTCTGTAAATCCTTTGGTAAACCTAGCTTGAATTTTTCGAAAGATTATTTTTAATTACACTATCAAACAGATTAAAATATTAGGTATTGATTTGAAGGATGAAAAGTATCAATACTTATATACGGTAGACAGCATCAATACCTTGGTAATGGAAGGTCTTCCTTTAGAGATGCGTATCAACAAGTGAGCGCTCAAGTGCAATCTGGCACCTATACTCAAGCAGATGCAAAGGAACATACACATATAGGAAGTATGGGTAATTTGTGTTTGGATAAGGATAAGATTAAAGAGAAGTTGGACAAGGTTAAAATATAGCGCAAAATAAAGGCTTCACATTTCTGTGAAGCCTTTATTTATTACATCAATACGAATTAAAAATATTGATCTATAGATGTTTACTAAAAACAATTATTCATTCCCTTGGGATTTTAATTGTTTCATAAAAGTCTTGAGCTTTTCAGTTTCAATTTGTTTAGGCGTTTGTTCATCTACAATAAGAGAAACATTACCACTAAACACGTGACTTAAATACAAAGGAGATCGTATAGCATCACCTCCTGTATCTGGAGCTGCACGGTGACAACTAAAACAATTAATTAGATATGCTGCATTTGTAATTTTATCTACAGTTTTTTGATAGGTTTGTGTAAATGTCTCCATCGTTACATTTGCAGAAGCCAATGACCCTCTTGCCATTGATCCTGGGGTGGCATCTTTAATATTTCTATACAATGCATTAAGCGTATCTGCCTGTTCTTTAGTGGTTAATCCATCCATATTTAACCAAATGGCGCCATCATATTGATAGTTTTGCCAAACATCATTTTCACTTTTTAAGCTAGCAGAAACACACATATTAAGACTGTCTATCTTATTATAGTTATCAGGCTCTGGCTGACTTGTTTCTACATAATCATCAGGACCACTTCCTGTTACGGCTACCCCATATTTAAATAACCCAAAAGCTTGATTTGGAGTAGCTGCCGCTCCAGACGGCCATCGTATTCCATCAACACCCGTAACAGTTCCTTCCTTAAAAATAAGCGTGTTTTCAGTTGAGCTTGCTGTATTAGTACTTACATCAAATACTGGAGCTAAGGTATTGTGCTCAAACGTTGCCCATATAAATTCTGGGTGATTAATAACAACGCCTACTACATGCATTCCTAATAAAGCCACTTCTTCTTTTACCACTGATCCATCTTTTTGTGTAACAGCCGCCATGGTCGTATAATAATTACTTTCTGCAATTTCCTTACTAGGAAGCGCCGTTATTGGAACCCAAGAAACTTTAGTTTCCAGCGAACCTATAGGAAAGGTTGCCGTATTATTTCTAGATAAAGTGCCCTTCTTTATACTATCTACATACTTTGTAATAGCTGTTTCTAGTGTCGCATTAATATGTATAGAATAATAAACGGTGTCAGTAGTCGTACCATCTGCGCTATATCCTGGGATTGTCTGCAAAACAGCATCTAGTCCAGCTTGATTAATACTTGATAGTGCAACAGAAGTTCCAGAAGGAATCGTTACATCTTGCATCTGATTTGTAACTTGTTTTAAGGAATCTAAGAATAGAGGTTTTTTATTTGCACCAGGCTTCGTTAGCCATAAAAACTTTTGGAATGACCATTGCTGAAACATACAGTTAGTCGTACTTGTTGTATCAAAAGGACTTCCTATTCCCTCTTCTGGCCCTGGGGTTTGTGAATGTGGAAACCAGTTTGATTCGCAATCACAAGGAATGGAGGAAGTAGCTAAAGCCAGATCATTATAAGTCTCGAGTTTTGCTTCTGTTGTTGGTTTTTCTTCTTTTTTTTGGTCACATGCACTCAAGAAAAGTGACGTAACGCCTAAGATGAATACGCTTTTTAAAATGATAGATTTGGAGGTCATTATTTATAGAATTAATGGTTAATATTTTATTTTCAATAAGTTACGAATTTAACAAAATTTTCACAGTACTAAATACGTAAAAATACTTGATTTCATAGCAAGAAACCTTTGCCTATTATACGTTAAAGGGCAAACTATAATTAGGTAAAGAGAAATTTGATTATAACTATACAGTTACTATAACTTCCTGCATTTTTTTGAATACGCTTACTTATACCTATTAAACTTGGCCATACATTGTTACGCTTTCGCGAAAGCGTGCTCATTAAAAAAACCATGTGTATAATAATACACATGGTTTTTCTCCTGTACTAAGGCAAAAAAGATAATAGTCACTTAACAGCTAGGTAGTTTTTGAAGAACCTTGACTGACAGATAAGATTTTATTATAAGAAAGGGAGAGGTATTTTGATTACTTGTAAAGCGTATATCATCTATTGTAAGAGTATCCAGCGCAGTCGTATTATAGAGTTAGATGCGCTACTATTCCGCTTTTAATATTACTAATTGTCCCGATAAATAAGAGGGGATACATTGATTAAGTGTATCCCCTTTGTATTTATACGTATTCCTTTATTGAAGGCAGTAGTTTTGTTCTGTGTAATGAAACCGCTTATTCTCTATTAGTTTGGTAAGAGACAGGAATCTTTTTGATTCTTTTGGATATTGATTGATGAATGTTTTCATAATGTTGTTTGTTTGATGATGAACTTTACAAATCGCAGTTAGCGAGTAAAACTTCGATACTGTGCCCATTGTACCCTTTTACTGTTTCTTAAGGATGAAAAATAGTGCCCCATTTTTGATTCCGTTATTGTTCTGTTGTTAGATGCTTTCATAATTTCTATATGTTTTTTTGTTTTTAATTGACTTACACCTAATAGACGAGGTATTTTACAATTTGTTACAGTACTATGTATTAAATAGTACTATTTTGTGCATTATTTAACATTTCAAGAAAGGATTCAATGGCTGAATAAATAGTAAAATATTGATTATCAATAGTATGCATTACACCGTAAATTTATTATCTCCTGGACTAAAGATTGCTATTTTAAAAAAAAGCACGCTTCTTTAAGGTTTTTTTACAAGTTTTCGCCTTTCTGAAATGAAATAACCCATCCCATCAAGATTTTAAATCAGAATCTTGATGGGACGGGTTGAATTTTGAGGCTATGTAAAGAGGATTCTATTTTTGACAGAAATCCACTTCAATATATATAAAAGGGGATACATTGATTAAGTGTATCCCCTTTGTATTTTGTATTTACGTATTCCTTTATTGAAGGCAGTAGTTTTGTTCTGTGTAATGAAACCGCTTATTCTCTATTAGTTTGGTAAGAAACATGAATCTTTTTGATTCTTTTAGAGATTGATTGATGTATGTTTTCATAATGTTGTTTGTTTGATGATGATGTACTAGTTAACAGCTACATTTTCATAATAGGTGTCATTGTTATTTTTTACGATAATGGTATACTCGTCTTTGAATGCTTTTTTAAAATTGAATTTCTTTTTCACAATAAGTTTGTCCTCAAAAGTTTGTCTGAATAATAGCCTATCGCTACTATCATACACCTTTATCCAAACATCTCCCTTATCAAGGTTATCAAGGGTAAAGAATACCACATCTCCATTTCTTTTAAACATAGTATCATGAGTTTTAGCGTTATCTGTCCCAATATAACTTTCAACCGTTTGTTTGGTATTGTTCATCGCTAAGTCATCGCTATTATTTTGTGCACTAACACTTTGGGTTGAAAGTATTCCTAAGAGTGCTACATTGAGAATTACTGTTTTTAAATTTTTCATATTCACTTTATTTAATTGATTTACACCTAATAGACGAAGTGTTTTTTAATCTGTTACAGTACTATGTATTAAATGGTACTATTTTATGGATTATTTAACATTTCAAGGAAAGTCATAAGCACTAAATAAATTGTAATGTATTGATTGCAAGTAATATATAACATTTCATAAATTTATCATCTCCTGAACTAAAGATTACTATTTTTAAAAAAAGGCACGCTTCTTTAAGGTTTTTTTCCAAACCTTCACCTTTCTAAAATGAAATAACCCGTCCCATCAAGATTTTAAATCAGAATCTTGACAGGGCGGGTTATACTATGAAATATGCACTCATTAGTTCAGAAAAACAGCTTGATGTTCCTCAACATATTGCTCAAAAGACCTTGGTTCATGACCCGTAATATCTTTCACAATAGTCGTTGTTCTATTGAATCTTCCATCTGATACTTCACTGCTAAATGCTCGTAAATGTTTAGCCAAAAACGGATTCACGGTTGGCTGATCTTTAATAGCCTCAATCCATTGGTCAACGGTAATTGGAACATATTCAATATCTTGATGTACTACTGCGCTTATACTTTGAGCGACATCAGAAGCACTATATGTTTTACTTCCTGTAAGGTCATATCGTTTTCCAATATGCTTCTCCTTTGCATCGTCACTCAAAATCTCTGCGACGACTTCCCCAATATCCTTAGGATGAATAATAGTATAATTCGCTTCTGAATGAGGATAATAAAATTTTTGTTGACTCGCTACCGTTGGTGCCGCAAAACCTAAATAGTTCCATGCAAATAGACCTGGTCTAATATGTACAGCTCCAACACCTGCCCAATCAAAGATGCTTTCTGTAATCACATGGTTTTGTGTTGCTGGGCTTGGTGTGTTTTCATGTGCTCCCATTTGAGACATCTCTACAACCATTTCAATATTTTCTTCTTTTGCCGCTTTCGCGAAATAGGCCGCAGCCTTTGGTAAATGGTCTGCGAAAGGGTAACAAAAGAATGCTCTTTTTACACCCTTTAAAGCGTGTCTTAACGAATCAATATCAAGAAAATCTCCTTGTACGATTTCTACACCAAGTGCTTCAAGTTGCTTGCTTCTATCGTCAATAGTTCGGACCATTGCTCGCACTTTCATGCCTTTTTCTACCAAATGCTCAATAGCATATTGGCTTGTTGTTCCGGTTGCACCGGTAATTAAAATTTGTGTTTCCATAATTTACTCTTTATTATTTAATTTGTTATTTTTTGGAATTAATCCACCCATTATTTGATGCCCAATTTTTAAGATATTTCGAAGCAAGCTCTCCTTGTTCGTCTTGCCAAAAATGACTTGCATCCAACATTTTTACTTCATGATTCTTAAAAATGGATTGAAATAATTTTAGCTCTGGTTTTTGAAAGGCAAAATCATGAGTGCCCCAAGTAAAGAGTACAGGCTTATCTTTGAGAATAGGTAAAGAGGATTCTATTTTTGATAGAAATACCCTAGAATTATATAGCTCTTTTGGAAAAATGGCAGTTTGCTTAAAATTCCTACCATTCTCAAACGGAGCCTTATACATTGCCAGTTCTTGACTAGAAGGCGGTTTTACAAATCCTTTTTTCATAAATACATGCCAAACTCCATTAAAGGAACGTGCCATCCATCTTCCTATGAAACCACCCATGATATGACTAAACATTTTCTGCCCAAACCTTTTAAGTGGCCATGCCCAAGTATTCCCTAGTACCATTCCTTTGATGAGTTCAGGACTGTTCGTGGCGATGTTAAGGCCAATCGGCCCACCCCAATCTTGCATAACTAGTATGATGTCTTTTAAACCTAATAGATTAATAAATTCCTCAATGATTTGACTATGCGTACTTGGTAAAAAATCATAATTCAAAGGAGTTGGAGAGAGCCCAAATCCTGGATAATCTGGCGCAATGACTCTAAACTCACCCTTTAATTCATGAATCATTTTTCGATACAAAAATGACCAAGTTGGATTGCCATGAAGCATCAGGATTACAGGCCCTTTACCCTCATCAACATAATGGATATGTATTCCCTTGCGTACTTCGATATAATTACTATTAAATGGGTATAAGTCTCGATCTATTTTAAATTTAGCATGTAGATCTTGGTTTTTTCCCTGCGAGGTCAAAGGAAATTTAGCTGATTTATTAGTTATCATAAGAAGGTGTTTTTAAAAGGTGTTCATTGAAATTGCTTATTAATTTACCTCTAAAGTGTGTTTTTAAGTACTTTTCGAAAAACCATTCCGAAAGCCTTTGTATTCATATGTCTTGAGAATAGAAATTTTCCGTTCCAATAGAGGAATGCATTTATAAAACCAGGGATGCTTAGTTTTTTTCTCCCCAAATCTTTTACAGCCTTTTGTGCTACAAAACTTGGCTCTAAAGGCTTAAGCGGTGTTCCTTCAAAATCGTAAGCTTTAGCAAGATTTGTTTTTGTAAAACCTGGTGTTACCGTTAAAATATCAACATGGTGTTTTTTGAACTCTGCAGCAATACCCTCTGAAAAGATTAGATTATAGGCTTTTGTTGCAGCATAGTTTGCTATATAAGGCACACCATGAAAAGCTACAATTGATGACATATTAATGATGCCTCCTTTTTTTCTTTCTACCATTTTAGCTCCAAAATGGTGTGTTAATAAAAGTGGTGCTTTAATGTTCAATTCAATTGTTTGTAGATGCTCTTTTGCAGCGATCTGTAAAAAATGATTCGAATCTTCGCGACCGGCATTATTTACTAATAAGCCTATTTCTAAATCAGATGTTTCATTTATTACGCTATCAATATCAGCTTCAGAAGTTAAATCTGCTACTATTACTTTTACCTTTACCTGATATGTAGAGGTGAGCTCTTTTTCTATTACTTCTAATTTTTCTTCACTTCGTGCAACGAGTACTATGTCTACCCCTTGTGATGCAATATGCGCCGCATATTCCTTTCCTATTCCTGACGAGGCCCCAGTAATTAAACTCCAAGGGCCATATTTTTCTTTAAATGTTTTCATCTTATTTAGTTAAGTTGTATATACAACATTAATATTAAATTTTTTATTTTATACGTTGTTCTAATTTTTCAAGAGGAACAGTTCCATAATCACCCAGCATCTCTACAAGAGAATCCATGACTTTTTCCCAATGAGGAATTAATTTATTGACAAGTTCAACCCCTTTATTTGTTAACTCTATTTCAGGTCTATAAGCTGCTGTTCTTCGAACGAGTTTCTGCTTTTCAAGCAATTTTACATTTCTACTAACGGTTGATCTTTCTAACACTAAAGTTTCACCAATTTTTCCTTGCTCTACTTTACCAAGTTTACTTAAAGCAAATAAGATGGTCATCTGGTTTTCAGTTATTCCAAATTCCTTTAAGCAATTACGCATATGACCATCTGCTATTCTAGATAGTTTTCTTAATCTGGAGCTAATACAATGTTGCAATTCATATTTCATACTACAAACATACAGTTTAATGTTGTATATGCAACATTAAACGCTGCCCTTAACGGAATTTTGGCAATGGTAATTTTAAATCTATTTTTTATTGCTGTCTAATTGACTTGGATTAACCATAAATATATAGCCGAATGCTAGGGCAAAAACAGTATATAAAAAGGTTAAAGCAAGGAGGGTTTCTGTATTCTGTTGAATATTAAAAGCAACTTTTACTAAAGTCAATGCTCCGATACCAAAATGCATCAAATTTCCTATCACAATGGGTTTATTATAAATCCCACCTATTATAGATCCTTTTACCAT
>JBLHOX010000143.1:0-7551 GCA_047623725.1 Dokdonia sp.
CTGTCGCCTCAAATCCAAAATTTTGCTCTAGGTTTACAAAATCATCTGTTCCATCAAAATTTAATGAATGATTCTGTGCTAAACAAGTGATTGTGGATATCACAAAAAAGAGATTAAGTACTGTTTTTTTTCATATTTATATATCAAGATTACTCCTACTTCTTTTTTGGGAGTTTCGGAATATCCTCCCGTTATCATCTTTCAAAAATGATCTTGTTATTTTTGTTTTGAACACTTCAAATATTTAGCTTTCTTAGAAGAAAGACAAGACAAGTATCTCGTGATTTCGGAATGTAGAGTCTAGATTATGTAGCTAATAGTAAACCTTTAAAAAGATGTACTATCATGATACTTGCTAAGGCTTTTGTTTTTTTACGTAGCCTAGTGAATTCCGATAGAATTTCACTTTTGTAACATTAAAGAAATCAAATGAATAGCCTTACTTGGAGAAGTCCCCACATCTAATTAAGGGCTAAAAATAGCATATAACCTACTGCTATTATAACAGCAACATTGAATGTGCTTATACCCATTTCTATGCGTTGTACTTTAAAGTAAATGCGCAAAAAAACATGTTACTTTTACGTAAGTTAAGATCGGGGTTTATTAAAAGAAGAAACCAAAGGATCCCGTAACACCAAAAGTACGAGCATCTGGGAGGTCATTATAATTACCTCTAAAGTTCACATCAATACGGAAAACTTTAAAAATATTACCAACTCCAACACTGTATTCAAAATAAGGTTCTAATGTTGGTGCAATATCGGCAGGAGTTAATGCTGAAATAGGAGCATCGTTTTGAATAAATCTAAGATTCTCAAAAGCGGGTCTATTCAGGTCAATATTTTCTTGAGATATATTTCCTACAACTCCTCGTATTCCTACAATTTCTCGAAGGTTTAATTTCTTTAAAAACGGAATTCGAGAGAATAAACGTCCTCCAAAATTATGTTCTAATTGAACAGAGACATACTCATCAGTAACAAATTCGTAGAAATTAAGTTGGCTATACGTATTAAAGATAGAGAATAGTGATTGGTTTCCAGGCACAGGACTCAATAATGCTAATGGAACTTCTCCAAATGTTTTTCCTATTTCTGTAGAGACACTAAGCTGCCCAAAGCCACCTACACGTATTGCTTTTCTAAAAGAAAATTGTAATCTATCATACTCAAAATCGCTATTTAAAGTTCCTTCAAGACCCCGTGTATAACTCAAGAAAAAACTTGGAAACCACTCGTTTACCACACGTCGTTCTACACCAAAACCAGAAGTTTTCTTTCCTGGTTCCCAAATCGTTGTAAATACGATCTCTGTTTGTGTAAGGTCTGCTTTGGTAGTTGTTTGAGAGGCATCGGTAAAATACTCAAGATTAAACGTTTCTGATGCAGATTCTAAACTACGTAATGAAAAATCTGTACGAAATTTAAGATTTCGTATGGGTTCTATCTCTGCAGCAAAATTTATCAACTGTATAGATGTCAATTTATCGTTGGCTGCTGTATTTACTAATGAAGAGGAAGCTAAATTCCTTCCCAGCACATCTCTAGATGTGGTAAGACTTGCTCCTATTTGTTCTACATCCTGGCGATAGCCTCCAGAAAAAATTAATCGCCTTTTCTTATCGACAAGCCATTTTGCAGATGCTCCAAATTTGAATTTTTGATCCTTAAATCCATACGCTAAAAATCCTTCTGCACGCCATAAATCATTTTGTCCAAAATAGGTTCTTGCTCCCGTACGAACACGCAATCCCTCTACCTCATTAAATCCAAATGTAGAGAAGATAGGCCCATAGTCAAGATTAAGACTAGGAAACTCCCAATATCCAGAAGCCAGCACTGAACCTAAATTATAGAGGTTTCTAAACTTTTTTACTGTTTTAAGTGTATCGAGCATTTTATAAACACCCTTTTCATCAGCATTTAAGGCTTCTTTCCTATTCTGATCCCAGAAGTCATCATCTCTATTATATACATCTTTGTCATAATAGTATACTTCCTTTTCATAAAACTCTTTCTCTTTTTCCTGATTAAAGATATAGTTATCATATAGTGTCGTACGCTTACCATATAGACCTCTAGATTCTTCTTTTTTTCTAAAAGCAAAATCCGATAAAAAATAATCTCTTTTTAATAAGAACGTAGTATCATTTACAATATCAAATTCTTGCTCTAGATAGATTTCTTTTACCCAGTTGATGTTTGCACTCTTAGAGAGTTGCATATTAATTTCTTTAATCGCCCATGTAGAATCGTTTACCCAAAAATCTCCTTTAAAGGTAAGTTCATTGGTACGGCGAGGATAATAGATAATATTATAACACCATTTCTTATCTATATATGCACTATCTGCAAGCACATAATTATAGGTTTGAATTCCAGTACGACTAATAGGACTTGTAAATGTTTTATCAAAAAACTTTAGGTAGTTTTGATATACATCATAATCATTATATAAGTCTTTTACAAAACCAATAATCGTTTGATTTTCACTAAAACCACTATTCTTATTCCCTAATAAATCTTCTTTTTCTTTTCTAGTATCGTTATTCCCATACACTTTTGATACTGCTTCATTCACAAATATGGGGAGGTATGTTTTTCCTGTTACGCTTGAAGTATCTGTTTGCTCAAAAATAAACTCCATCCCTTTAAAGAGCTTACTATTAATTAAAGCACTGTCTATAGTATTAAGATCAAATTCAATTTTCTCATACTTATCGTACTCATATTGATTAAACTGTCTGAGTCCGTTTTGTTTTTTACGAGACCATATTTTACGTAATATATCTATGGCTGGATTATTTTTCTTAGATGTTTTTCCAGAGTAAATAAAGACCTCATCCATAGTAGCTGCTTCTTCTGCAAGCACAATCTTCATATCGTAATTTACACGGGTAGTAAGTGTAATTTCTTTTTCTGCAAAGCCGATAAAAGAAATACGGATTTTGTTCCAACTCTCTTCAGACTCAAGATAAAAACGTCCATTTTCATTGGTAATCGTTCCTTCATTAGAACCCACATATACAACATTTGCAAATGGAACAGGATTATCTTGTTCATCAAACACAACACCACTTATTTTGGTCTGAGCGACCATTATAGAGGGAAAAAGGAGTACAAGTAATAGTATTCTATATGTATTCATAAATAAAAGTAAAAGCTTCATTAAATAAAATTAATGAAGCTTGATATAATAACGTTAACGTATGCTTTATCTATATAGTACTTTTTTAACAGCTTTTATGACATCACTACTATTTGGCAACCACTCTGCAAATAAAACTGGAGAATATGGCGCGGGTGTATCTGCTGTATTTATCTTTATAATTGGCGCATCCAAGTAATCAAAAATTTGTTCTTGAACTTGGTACGTAATTTCTGTTGAAACATTACCAAAAGGCCATGCTTCTTCAAGAATTACTAGGCGATTTGTTTTCTTTACAGAATCCATAATAGCCTTATAATCCAATGGGCGTACTGTGCGTAAATCTATAATCTCACAAGAGATTCCATCTTTAGCTAGCTCGTCTGCTGCTTTGTAAGCTTCTTTTATAATTTTACCGAAAGAGACAATCGTTACATCTGTTCCTTCTCTTTTGATTTCTGCTACTCCAATAGGCAATATATATTCTCCATCAGGCACTTCTCCTTTATCGCCATACATTTGCTCTGACTCCATAAAGATCACTGGATCATTATCACGTATTGCAGCTTTTAAAAGTCCTTTTGCATCATAAGGATTAGAAGGCACGACTACCTTAAGACCTGGTGTATTTGCAAACCAGTTTTCAAAAGCTTGAGAATGTGTCGCTCCTAATTGACCAGCAGAACCTGTAGGCCCTCTAAAAACAATAGGACAAGGAAACTGCCCTCCAGACATCTGTCGGATTTTTGCAGCATTATTAATAATCTGATCTATACCAACTAGAGAGAAGTTAAAGGTCATATATTCTATAATAGGACGACATCCGGTCATGGTACTTCCTACCCCAATACCACCAAAACCAAGCTCGGCAATTGGAGTATCTATAACACGATCTTCACCAAACTCATCCAGCATCCCTTTTGATGCTTTATAAGCTCCATTATATTCGGCGACTTCCTCACCCATTAAATATACTGTATCATCACGACGCATCTCTTCGCTCATCGCTTCGCATATCGCTTCTCTAAATTGGATTGTTCTCATATTAATGCCCGCAAAGGCGGGTATCTATTTAAAAGTTACCGCAATTAAAAATTGGCAACCATATTAATTATAATTTCCTCTAATTTTAGGATAACAAAAGTAAGCATTTATGCTTGCTCTTTAAATTGCTTTTTTATAAAATTTTACTATGCGCGCATAGTAAAATTAAGTTTTTTACCGTACTTTTGTTACGAAAACGAAATAGTTCTATTCTCACAAAGAAATTGCTTTTTAAAAAAGAGTTTGTGATGATCTTTTATTTCTTTAGTTAGATGCTATAAAAAAGCAAAATACCTAAATATCAAATACTAAATTGTTATGAAAATATTAGTGTGTATAAGTCACGTACCTGATACTACTTCTAAAATTAATTTTACAGATAACGACACAAAGTTTGACACCAATGGTGTTCAATTTGTCATCAACCCAAATGACGAATTTGGACTTACTCGTGCGATGTGGTTTAAAGAAAAACAAGGCGCATCTGTAGATGTCGTAAATGTAGGAGGTTCTGAAACAGAGCCCACTTTACGTAAAGCACTCGCTATAGGAGCAGATTCGGCTATTCGTGTAAATACAGAAGCAAAAGATGGTTTACAAGTATCTAAAGAACTTGCTGCCATTGTTAAAAATGGAGCGTATGATCTTGTGATTGCAGGGCGTGAGTCTATAGATTACAATGGAGGTATGGTACCAGGAATGATAGCAGGTCTTACAGGAGCAAATTTTGTAAACACATGCATTAGCCTAGAAGTAGATGGAACCACTGCAACTGCAGTACGTGAGATTGATGGTGGTAAAGAAACGGTAACGACAAGCCTTCCGCTAGTTATTGGAGGTCAAAAAGGTCTTGTAGAAGAAAGTGATCTTCGTATTCCTAATATGAGAGGGATTATGATGGCTCGTAAAAAACCACTTAACGTCGTTGAACCTATAGGAGCTTCAGCAGATACGACATCAGTATCTTTTGAAAAGCCAGCGCCTAGAGGTGCAGTAAAGCTTGTAGATACTGTAGACGAATTAATTGATTTACTTCACAACGAAGCAAAAGCAATCTAAATAATTTCAGGAGATACACGCTTTCGCGAAAGCGTACTCAACATTAAAAAACAAATACAAAGGTTGTTTCTATAACATTTATCATAGCACAACAACCTACTTAAACGTTACAAATTATGTCAGTTTTAGTATATACAGAATCAGAAAACGGAACTTTTAAGAAAACTGCTTTTGAAGTTGCCAGTTATGCAAAAGGAATTGCAGATATGATGGGCACTACCGTAACTGCTATTTCCATACATGGAGGGGATGCAGCTGCTTTAGGAGCTTATGGAGTAGATAAAGTATTAAATATAAGTGATACAAACCTTGACGCTTTTAATGCCGCAACGTATGCAAAAGCAATAGCGCAAGCTGCCAAAGCAGAATCTTCTCAAGTAATTGTTGTAAGCCAAACGGCAGATGCAAAATATATAGCACCGCTTCTTGCAACACAACTAGAAGCTGGATATGTCTCAAATGTGGTGGCACTTCCAGAAAGTATAGCTCCTTTTAAAATAAAGCGTACGGCATTTACAAACAAAGCATTTAACCTAACAGAGATGACTACTGCTATAAAAATAGTAGGACTTGGTAAAAATGCATACGGTCTTAAAGAAAATAGTGGTGCTGCTGTTGCAGAAGATTTTACACCCACTTTTGATGATGCCGATTTTGGAGTAAAAGTACAGTCTATCGATAAAGCTTCAGATAAAGTTTCTATCGCAGATGCAGAAGTAGTTGTTTCTGCAGGTCGTGGTCTTAAAGGACCTGAAAACTGGGGAATGATCGAAGAGATGGCAGAGATTCTTGGTGCTGCTACTGCTTGTTCTAAACCGGTATCTGATTTGGGATGGAGACCTCATGGAGAACACGTAGGGCAAACAGGAAAGCCTGTAGCATCCAATCTATATATTGCTATCGGAATTTCTGGAGCAATACAACATCTTGCAGGTATTAACTCTTCAAAAATAAAAGTAGTCATCAATACCGATCCTGAAGCACCTTTCTTTAAGGCAGCCGATTATGGAATTGTAGGTGATGCTTTTGACATTGTACCAGAGCTTAATGAAAAACTAAAAGCGTTTAAAGTAGCTAATAGTTAATCTATTTTAAGTAAAGAAATATATAAAATAGGTGAGAATCGTCCAATTCTCATCTATTTTTAGTTTAGATATTTATGGTGAAGCTTACCTATAGTATGGAAATTAATGACTTCGGATTAAAAAATAGAAACTCGCCTCTATATAAACTTCAAAACTCAATTAACTTTTATTACTTTTACCAACTATGAGTTTAGTACGTTTAAATATAAAAGGGATTTCCTATAGCCAAACACAAAATGGAGCCTATGCCCTTATTTTGAGCGAAGTCGATGGAGATCGTAAATTACCTATTGTCATAGGTGCTTTTGAAGCACAGTCTATAGCCATAGCCTTAGAAAAAGAAATACGACCGCCACGCCCACTTACCCATGATCTTTTTAAGAATTTTGCAGACCGCTTTGATATTGTTATCAAGCAAGTGATTATTCATAAACTTGTAGACGGTGTTTTTTACTCTAGTATTATATGTGAGCGTGATAAAATAGAAGAGATTATTGATGCACGTACTAGCGATGCTATCTCGCTAGCGTTGCGTTTTCAAGCACCTATATTTACGTATAAAAATATCTTAGAAAAAGCAGGTATTTATTTAAAAGGAAATACCGACCCAGAAGAGTTTACAGATGATGATGAAATTTTAATGGATGAAATTATTCTTGAGGAAGAAGAATTACTTTCTAGTGAAAATGATTATCAAAGAATGTCTCTAACGGAGTTAAACACTCAACTTGAACAAGCAGTAAATAATGAAGATTATGAGCTTGCTGCAAAAATAAGAGACGAAATTTCTAAACGTAATTAAAATCTATCTATGCGTACTTTTATTCTGGCAGTAGCCCTTGTTTTTTCTACATGTTCTATTTGGAGTCAAACCGAAGAAAAAACATGGTCTTTTCAGCAAATTACAGATGCTACTGGCACGGATCTTTTTGCCATTGATACTTCCAAAGATTCTCTTTCTCTTAACGCAGGTCAATTTTCATATAGCCTTTCGGCGAAAGATAATTTATATGCCTCTGGAGATTATATAAAACAGAATGACCTTCTTATCTTTTTTTACAACACTCCCAAAGACACGATAAGACGCTATAGAGTACAAACATTAACCGACTCAACTTTTGCATTTTCTGAACAAGGAGTTACGTATCGTTTTAATAAAAAATCAACATCACAAGCTCTAACAGAAGCTACATCTACCGGAGTAATTCCTTCT
>JBLHOX010000144.1:0-7536 GCA_047623725.1 Dokdonia sp.
CTGATGATGGAAAAAGGAGCATTAAGTGTACGAGCAATTTGTACACACGCTATTTTAAGCGGTAATGCCTATGAAAAATTAGAAAATAGTCAACTCAAAGAATTAATCGTTACAGATTCAATTCCTAGAGTGCACAAGAGTGATAAAGTGAAAGTTTTGAGCTGTGCGCCACTATTTGCAGATGTTATGCACCGTGTTAATAGTAACACGAGTATTGCGTCTAAGTTTGTTATGTAATTAATTAATACTTAATATATTTTAAAATGAAGTCAATTTCGATCAAAGGATCTAAAAGAGAAAGCGTAGGCAGCAAAGCTACTAAAGCCTTACGTAATGCTGGACAGGTACCTTGCGTAATCTACGGAGGGGATCAACCAATGCATTTTAGCGCAGGAGAGTTAGCGTTCAAAAATTTGGTGTATACATCAGATGCGCATACGGTAGATATTGAGCTTGATGGAGCAACATACCGTGCTATCCTTCAAGACATCCAGTTTCACCCAGTAACAGACCGTATTTTACACGTCGATTTTTATCAAATATTTGATGATAAAGAGGTGACAATGATCATTCCTGTAAGATTTAAAGGAAGTTCTAAAGGGGTTCTTAATGGAGGTGTTCTTCGTAAGAACAACCGTAAATTAAGAATAAAAGCATTACCAGATAATCTTCCTGATTTTGTTGAGGCAGATATCACAGAACTTAAGATAGGTAGCAAATTATATGTTACAGCTCTTGAGGGTGAAGGGTATAAATTCATGCATCCAGATAACACCGTAGTATGTCAAGTAAGAACATCTCGTAACGCTGTTGATGAAGAAGAAGAAGGAGAAGAAGGTGAAGCTACTGAAGCTCCAGCTGAAGCTGCTGCAGAATAAATACATCTGCATACATTATAGAAAAGCGCCCTTTTTAAGGGCGCTTTTTTTGTGAACATATATTATTATACCACTTAAAACTTAAAATAGCATACATAATTAGTTTCTAGAGCACCTATATTTCAGGATAAAATAAAACCGTAGCTAAGGCTATGCTTTGATTTTCTACTTCATCTAGGCACACTAAAATTCAAATTATTTTTATCCGATTTTAAATTATAATTGTTATAAAAAGCATAATAGATACGCTTTAGTTTACCCGATATTTGTTAAGGCGTAATGCATTTAGTACTTTTATGTTTTAAACGAACAGCGCACTATGTTTTCTTTTTTTAATCGCATTTTTAAGCAAAAAGGAAGAGAAATACCTGTTGAAGATCCTATGAAAAAATTTCTCATTGTAGGTTTGGGTAATATAGGTCCCAAATACGCAAATACCCGACATAATATTGGTTTTAAGGTTTTGGACGCTTTCGCGAAAGCGAACACCACCACATTTGAAACAGAAAAATTAGGCAGTATCGCCAAAACAAAAATCAAAGGAAAGACCATCGTGCTTCTCAAACCAAGCACCTATATGAATCTCAGCGGAAAAGCAGTCAGATACTGGTTACAGCAAGAAAAAATTCCTGTAGAAAATCTATTAGTCATTACAGATGACCTAAATTTAGAGTTTGGCACTATCAGAGTGAAAACCAAAGGAAGTGATGGAGGCCATAATGGATTAAAAGATATTCAAGCACAACTTAATACAACAAAATACAATAGATTTAGGTTTGGAATAAGTGATCAATTCTCAAAAGGACGCCAAGTAGATTATGTTCTAGGTGAATGGACACCAGAAGAAGAGGCAGTACTTCCAGAACGTTTTGAGAAAAGCTGTGAGTTGATTACTTCTTTTATAGGAGCAGGCATCTCAAATACTATGAATGCATATAACGGAAAATAAGATTGAAAACACATTCCAGCGCACATACATTTACCAGTAAAAAAGCAACCGTAGTGACTATAGGAACTTTTGACGGCGTTCATATAGGTCACAAAAAGATAATCACTAGACTTGCAGAAAGTGCGCGTGTACATGATTGGGAATCTGTAGTGCTTACTTTTTTTCCACACCCTCGTATGCTCTTGCAAAAAGATGCAGATATAAAATTAATTAATACCATAACAGAACGAGGAGACCTTCTAGAAGGATTAGGTTTAGATCATCTTGTTGTGCATCCTTTTACATTAGATTTCTCAAAAATGCATGCCGAAGATTTTGTAGAAGAGATTCTTGTCAATGCACTTAATGCTAAAAAAGTAATCATAGGATATGATCATCGTTTTGGACGTAATCGTACCGCCAATATTGAAGATTTAAAACGCTTTGGAGAACAATTTGGATTTGAAGTAGAAGAAATTTCAAAGCAAGAGATCGAAGATGTAGCGGTGAGTTCAACAAAAATTAGAACAGCACTACTTGAAGGTCATATAGACAAAGCAAATGCATATTTAGGATATGCTATTATGCTAGAAGGAACTGTTATACATGGGAAAAGTCTTGGTAAAACACTAGGATATCCAACAGCCAATCTTCATATTTCTGAAGCGTATAAACTCATTCCTGGACAAGGCGTATATGTAGTGCGCTCTTTTATAGAGAATACGCTTGTATACGGGATGATGAATATAGGAACAAATCCTACGGTAGGAGGTATAAAACAAACCATAGAGACGTATTTCTTTGATTTTGATAGTGATTTATATGACAAGCGACTCTCTATAGAAATTCTTTGTAAAATCCGAGGAGAAAAGAACTTTGAATCTGTAGAGATACTTGTAAAAGCAATGCAAGAAGATGAGGTGTTTTCACGCAACTATATCCAATCTATAACCGTTTAAAAATCTATGAAAGTGAATCAATTTCTTTTTTCACGTATAGATAATAGCCCATTGGTTGTTTTCAGAGTCTTCTTTGGACTATTGATTATGCTAGAAGCTTGGGGAGCGATTGCGACGGGATGGGTACGACGCATTTTTGTAGATCCTGAGTTTACATTTAATTTTATTGGCTTTGAGTTTTTGCAAACGTTTCCTGGTACAGGCCCG
Source organism: Dokdonia sp. (assembly GCA_047623725.1). GTDB lineage: Bacteria > Bacteroidota > Bacteroidia > Flavobacteriales > Flavobacteriaceae > Dokdonia. The sequence continues at coordinate 2,973 of JBLHOX010000144.1, forward strand.
CAAATGTATGTGTACTTTATTGTGATGGGTATCTTTGGACTCATGGTGATGCTAGGATACCGGTATAGACTCGCCATTATAGGATATGCAATCATGTGGAGTATGGTATACTTCATGCAAAAATCTGCTTATAACAATCACTACTACCTATTAATGTTATTGCTGTGGATCATGGCATTGTTTCCTGCAAACACTTCATTTTCTCTGGATTCAAAAAGAAATCCTGACATACAAGACCAAAGTATGCCTAAATGGGTGATCTTAGTTATTATCGCACAATTATGGATTGTATACACGTATGGATCTATTGCAAAACTATATCCAGATTGGCTTGATGGTACAGCACCTCAGTTGCTCATGTCAGGAAGAAAAAATACAGCGATCATTGGAGGCTTATTACAGTTATCTTGGGTGCCATGGATTGTTGCTTATGTAGGAATTATTTTTGATGGCCTTATCATCCCAGCATTACTTTGGAAAAAGACACGCAAATGGGCTTTTGGAATATCTATATTCTTTCACCTTTTTAACTCGGTGGTATTTCAAATAGGAATTTTCCCCTACATGTCACTGGCGTTTACTGTGTTTTTCTTTCCTACAGAAGTGATACATCGTATATTTTTAAAACGATGGAAACCTTTTTATCAAGCAACAAAAGAAATACGAGTGCCTAAACTTCGCACTTTTGGTATAGCCGTTATAGGCATATATATCCTGTTACAAATAGCACTTCCTTCCAGGCATTGGTTGATAGAAGACAATGTGTTGTGGGCAGAAGAAGGACATCGATTAAGTTGGCGTATGATGTTGCGCACAAAATCAGGGACAAGTCATTTTACGATAGTAGACAAGGGTACAAATAAAAGGACAACGGTTAAACTCAGCGACTATTTATCTAAGAAACAAATGCGTAACATCAGAACAAAACCTGATGTGATATGGCAATTTGCACAACGTCTTAAAAAAGAATATGCCGCCAAAGACCAAGATATCTCTGTATTTGTGAACTGTCGCGTCCAAATAAACGGAAGAAAATACCGTAGACTTATAGACCCCAAAGTAGATATAGCGGCTGTTTCTTGGGACCCTTGGAGCCACACAACGTGGATATTAGACAGTGAAGATTATTTGAAGAAAGAATAGTACTTCTTGTTTCACTATTTCCTTAAATTTGCCATCTTACATAAAAGACACGATCATGCTGGAAGTAGCTCAAATAAGAGAACATAAAGATGCTTTTGCAAAAGCACTTCAAAAAAGAAATATAAATGCAGCCGATGCATTATTAGAACAAGTACTTACCCTGGACGAGACACGCCGTGCGTCACAATCACAACTAGATGAAGTATTAGCCGATAGTAATAAGTTCTCAAAAGAGATTGGAATATTGTTTAAAAATGGAGAAGCTCAAAAAGCAACCCTTCTTAAACAAAAAACAGCAGGCTTAAGAGATCAATCTAAGGTATTACAAGAGCAATTAAACGAATCAGTTGAAGCCTTAAAACAAGTATTATTTACCATCCCAAACATCCCTCATGATAGTGTTCCAGAAGGAAACACAGATGAGGATAATGAAGAGATTTTCCGTAAAGGAGATATTCCTGTATTACATGATGCTGCACAACCCCATTGGGAACTAGCAAAAAAATATGATATCATAGATTTTGAACTAGGAACAAAAATTGCAGGCGCAGGATTTCCTGTGTATAAAGGAAAAGGCGCGCGATTACAACGCGCATTGATTAGTTATTTTTTAGATAAAAACACAGCTGCTGGGTATACAGAATATCAAGTGCCGCATTTAGTCAATGAAGAATCAGGCTTTGGTACAGGACAATTGCCAGATAAAGAAGGGCAAATGTACCATGCTACTACAGACGATTTATATTTAATCCCTACCGCTGAGGTTCCTGTAACCAATATGTTTAGAGGAGATATGGTGAGTGCAAGTGATTTACCAATTACATGTACAGCGTATACGCCTTGTTTTCGTCGTGAAGCAGGATCTTATGGAGCACACGTAAGAGGTCTTAATAGATTACATCAATTTGACAAAGTAGAGATTGTACGTGTTGAGCATCCAGACAATTCTGCGGCGGCACTGGATGGTATGGTAGATCACGTAAAAACCATCTTAGACGAACTTGAATTACCGTATCGCGTATTAAGACTTTGTGGAGGTGATTTAGGATTTACAGCACACCTTACATATGATTTTGAAGTCTTTTCTACCGCACAAGATCGTTGGTTAGAAATCAGTTCTGTATCAAATTTTCAAACATTTCAAGCCAATCGTTTGAAACTACGTATCAAAGACAAAGACGGTAAGAAAATGCTAGCACACACCCTTAACGGAAGTGCATTAGCTTTACCTCGTGTACTTGCAGGAATTCTTGAAAATTGCCAGACACCAGAAGGTATTAAAATCCCTAAAGCACTCATTCCGTATTGCGGATTTGAGATGATAGATTAAAAAATATAGAAAATAATGTTAAAAGTCCCTTCTCCCCTTAAGAGAAGGGCTTTTCGGTTAAGGGCTTTTCTGTATCTTTATACCAATTATAATTTAAAATCGGATAAAAATAATTTGAATTTTGGTGTGCCTAGATGAAGTAGAAAATTAAATCATAGCCTTAGTTACGGTTTTATTTTATCCTGAAATATAGGTGCTCTAGAAACTAATTATTTATGCTATTTTAAGTTTTAAGTGGTATTACATTCGCTGAAGCAGAAAAAGATAATTTTTTTCTTTACATGAAAAAAGAAAACGAAAGCATAGTTTTAGCTGCGGTTTGTTTTTCTTTTGAAATAGAAAGGAAAAAAGGGCGTTTTATGGTAGTGAATGTAACTGATAAATGGTATTAGTCTATGAAGAAGCGGTTTATTTTTGTAATGGTGTTGGTTTTTGGGGTATTCGCTTTCGCGAAAGCGCAAACCGAACAACTCGCACGTAATTACTTTGATCAAGGGCAGTTTGAAAAAGCACTTATTTCCTATCAAAAAACATTAAAAAAGCAACCCAATAATAACGCAGCACTTGTGGGGCTTATTAAGACACACCAACAACTAGAAGATTATGGGGCTGTTAAACAGCTTATAGAAAAAAAGATTGATAAGTCTCGATATAAAGGACTATTGCTTGTCGAGTTAGGATATAACTATCAGTTACAAGGACAAGACTCCATTGCAAAAACCCGATATGATATTGCCATCCAGCTCGTTAAAGATCGCCTGACAAGCGCCTATCGTGTAGGAAAAACTTTTGAAAATCATAGCTTATTGGATGAAGCAGTCATGGCGTATGAAGCGGGTATGGTAGCGAATCCTAACAGTAATTTTAATAGGCAACTCGCACGTATTTATGGAGAATTAGGGCAACTAGGTAAAATGTTTGATAGCTATCTTAATTTGGCGAATGAAAACCAAGCGTATGTAGCATCTGCACAACGTAATTTCTCGCTTTTTATCACAGAAAACCCCACCAATGAAGCAAATATTGTCTTTAGAAAAACACTTCTCAAACGCCTTCAATCCGAACAAAACATTATCTATAATGAGTTATTGAGTTGGCTGTTTATCCAGCAAAAACAATACAAAAAAGCATTTACACAAGAAAAAGCGATTTTCAAACGTACCGACGGTAATATTACAGGAGTTATCGATCTTGCTGGGATCACCATACAGGCAAATGCACTAGATGAAGCACAAGAGATTCTTGAATATATTAAAGAAGTTGCGGTAGATGATGAGACAAAACTTGATGCAGAACAGCAGTTGTTAAAAATTGAAGTTAGAAAAGCAACTACTACTTCAGATCAGGAACGTATACGTAGTCGTTATGAGGCACTTCTTGAGCAATACGGAATCAATAGCTATACCGTACTCATACAGATAGATTATGCGCATTTTTTAGCCTTTGAAATGAAAACACCTGGCGAAGGCGCTACCTTTTTAAAGCAAAGCGTTAAAAAAGAAATGAATCGTTTTGATGAAGCGAGACTTAAAATGGAGCTAGCCGATATTTTAGTTTTACAAGAAAAGTTTAATCAAGCACTCATTTATTATTCGCAAATCCAGAATAAAATAAAAAACAATGTCATCTCTCAAGAAGCACGTTTTAAAGTAGCAAGAACCAGTTATTATAAAACAGATTTTTCTTGGGCAGAAGCACAACTAGATGTCTTAAAATCAAGCGCGACACAGCTTATTGCAAATGATGCTTTAGAGCTTCTACTCGTGATACGTGATAATTCTCAAGAAGATACCCTACAAACGGCATTAAAGAAGTATGCAAAAGCAGACTTATTAAGTTATCAGAACAAACCAGCTTTAGCGATCAAGAAGTATGATGAGATTTTAGAGCAACATAAAGGCGAGAGTATAGAAGACGAGGCATTGCTATCGCAGGCAAAACTGTACGAGGCGGAGTCCGCTTTTGCGAAAGCAGAAAAAAACTACATCACCATCATTGATTTTTATAAAGACGGTATCCTTGCAGATGATGCCTATTATCGACTAGCAAAACTCTACGAAGGGCCTTTACAACAACCAGAAAAAGCGAAGA
>JBLHOX010000145.1:0-7534 GCA_047623725.1 Dokdonia sp.
GCTAGTTTTACCCAGTCCTGAATAGGAGCATCTTTTACTTGGCACATTCTCCAGATATCACCCGTTGAAACTGGGTGCTCTAAAAGTGTGTTTCCTTGATCATCAATAACAGCTACGGTTCCATTATTCTCAATTTCAAATGTTTTATCGTGTGATCCGTATTCTTCAGCTTTTTGAGCCATCAGTCCAACATTAGGAACAGTCCCCATTGTTGTAGGGTCAAAAGCACCATGTTTTTTGCAGAAATCAAATGTCTCTTGGTATATTCCAGCATAACTACTATCTGGAATGACAGCTTTAGTGTCTTGTAATTCTCCAGCAGTATTCCACATTTTACCAGACGTACGAATCATAGCTGGCATAGATGCATCTATAATTACATCACTAGGAACGTGTAAATTAGTAATTCCTTTATCAGAGTTTACCATCGCTACACTTGGACGTTCTGCATAGCAAGCTGCGATTGCACTTTCTATTTCTTTACGTTGTGCTTCTGGTAATTCTTGGATTTTAGAAACTAAATCTCCAAACCCGTTATTCACATCAACACTTATCTCTTCAAATACATCCTGGTACTTTTCAAATACAGGAGCAAAAAATACACGTACAGCATGTCCAAAAATGATAGGGTCTGATACCTTCATCATGGTTGCTTTCATGTGTAATGAAAATAGAATGCCTTTGTCTTTTGCATCTGCTACTTGTTCTTCTAAGAAAGTAATAAGTGCTTTCTTATTCATCACAGCAGCATCAATAATTTCATCTTTTAATACAGCCGTTTCGGCTTTAAGAACTGTTTTGTTACCAGAAGCATCTGTATGCTCTATACGTACATTTCCAGCTTGAGTAATTGTTGTTGATTTTTCGTTATGGCAAAAATCACCACTTTCCATCGTTGATACATGAGATGTAGAGTCTGCGCTCCAAGCTCCCATGCTATGTGGATTGTTTCTCGCGTATTGTTTTACGGGTTTAGGAGCACGGCGATCAGAGTTCCCTTCTCGTAATACAGGGTTTACAGCACTTCCTAAAACCTTAGAATAACGCTTACGTATCTCTTTTTCTTTATCTGTTTCTGGATCTTCCGGAAAGTCTGGAATGTTATACCCATGTTCCTGTAATTCTTTTATAGCTTCTGCAAGTTGAGGTATAGAAGCACTTATGTTGGGAAGCTTTATGATATTAGCTTCTAATTTTTTTGCGAGATCTCCTAAACCTGCTAGAGAATCATCTTGCTTTTGAGCATCAGTAAGGTATTCAGAAAAGTTTGCAATAATTCTACCAGCTAGTGAAATATCTTCGGTGTCTATTTCGATACCTGAAGATTGGGTAAAACGTTTTACGATAGGTAAGAACGAATGCGTTGCTAGCATTGGCGCTTCGTCTGTAAACGTATATTTGATTATAGTTTTAGCATTTGCCATATAAAGAATTTTTTTAGCTTTAATCTAAGTCGTAAGAAGACTCAAAAAGGATTGCAAATATAGCTATTAGGAAGCATTTATTATAATGATATATAGGTGAGTGTGGCGTTAATATTTTGTGAAGTCTACTCGGAATATCTAATAACACATATTTTCCATAAAAAGGTGTTGTGTGCTTGTTACGTAGAAAGCTTGTAAAGCTAGAAAACTATTTTTTTTACATACATATCTCTAGGTAATTTTTCTAGAAATAGTAAAAGCCATATCAATGCAAATACATGCTTGATATGGCTTTTTAGATACTTTAATTAGTAAAATTTACGTTTTCATTAGAAATGATACATTCATTAATACTATTTAAAATATCTTCAAAACATATATCATAAACGTAATGTTGTATGACAAGATGTTTTGATGTGGTCATAGTTGCTTAAGATTTTTCAATGACTATTAGAATGATAGTTGTACGCTATTAATTAATAATTCATCTAGCTTTTGCAGCGATTCTTGTTAGTACTTTTGACCGGGTTTCTCAGTAACATATGTTTTTTGAAACATGGTTAGATTAATACAATATGAACAAACATTGTTTGTTTCGTATTAATCTTATATAAAAGTAAGTATTATTATAATATAAAACTGAAAAACATATAAATTTAATTATCAACCACTTATGAACCTTGGTTATTAACAATTGTGCATAAAAAAACCTTCGATGATTATCGAAGGTTTTTTATGTGATTTTAAAAAGGTTTTAAGAACGCTTTTCTTTAATACGGGCTTTCTTACCTGTAAGGCCTCTAAAGTAATAGATACGAGCTCTACGTACGCTTCCTTTCTTGTTTATTTCTATCTTTTGGATAGCTGGTAAATTTAATGGAAAAACACGTTCTACACCAACAGTTCCAGACATTTTTCTAATGGTAAATGTTTGAGTTCTTCCAGTTCCTCTTAATTGGATTACAACTCCTCTAAAGAACTGTGTACGGCTTTTTTCACCTTCTTTAATTTCGTAATACACAGTAATAGTATCACCAGCACTAAATTCTGGTAATTCATTCTTTGTGATAAATTCGTTTTGTACAAATTTTACTAAATCTTCCATGATTATGGATTTTAATGTTTTTGGGTTAGTACAACATTCACGATTTTCGTCAGAGGTTATCCTAAGCGGTTGCAAAAGTACAATTTAAAATTACTTTAGCAATAATATATTTTATAATTTTCATAGGCTATAAAAGCCATACTCATATTATAAATAACAAAAAAACTTCTACAGGATCGTAGAAGTTTTTGGTATTGTATAAAGAAACACTCTTAAAGTGCTGCTAGATGCTTTGTAAGTTTTGACTTTAAGTTTGCCGCTTTGTTGTCATGTATAACATTGCGCTTTGCAAGCTTGTCTATCATAGAAATAACAGCAGGGTAAAGAACTTCTGCTTCTTTCTTAGAAGTAAGGTCACGTAATTTTTTGATTGCGTTACGAGTCGTTCTATGCTGATATCTATTTCTCAGCTTTTTAGCTTCGTTGCTTCTTATTCTCTTTAATGCTGACTTGTGATTTGCCATTTTTTTTAATTACTTAAATTATATTATAAAATATGTAGCCCGTAGGGGAGTCGAACCCCTCTTACATGGATGAAAACCATGCGTCCTAGCCGATAGACGAACGGGCCTAGGTAAAGTTTGAGATGTCAAGTCCAATTATCAAAGAATTATTAGCTCTTATTAATCTGTACTTTTAACCTCGTACTTTGGTATTTTGTAGCCCGTAGGGGAGTCGAACCCCTCTTACATGGATGAAAACCATGCGTCCTAGCCGATAGACGAACGGGCCTAGAAAAATTGCTCAAATTGCGGATGCAAAAATACAATTATTTTAGCGTCACACAAATCTAAATCGAACTTTTTTTCAAACTATTTAATATGCCTTAGCAAATAGTACTCTTTGAGTCGATGGAGCACCACTATAAACACAGGTGCCATCTTCTTTTGGATTGTCTAAAGGAATGCAGCGTATGGTTGCTTTTGTAAGCCCTTTAATCTTATTTTCAGTTTCAGAAGTTCCATCCCAATGCGCACTTATAAAACCGCCTTTAGTTTCTAAAATATTTTTAAACTCATCAAAGTTTTGTACTTCTGTAATATGAGAATCTCTATATTCTTTTGCTTTAGTAAATAGATTCTCTTGAATATCTTTAAGTAATTGTACTACGGTATCTACGACATCTTCTTTAGCGATAAACTCTTTTGTAAGCGTATCTCTTCTTGCAAGCTCTACAGTTCGCTTTTCTAGATCTTTTGGACCAATCCCTATACGTAGTGGTACACCCTTCAATTCGTACTCATTAAACTTCCATCCTGGCTTATGTGTATCTCTATTGTCAAATTTTACAGTAACATTGTGAAGTCTTAAGTCATTTACGATCTCATTTGCAACTTGAGATATGGCATCAAGTTGTTCCTGATTTCTGTATATAGGCACAATAACAACTTGATAAGGCGCTAAATTAGGAGGTAATACTAGTCCTTGGTCGTCACTATGTGTCATAATAAGAGCTCCCATAAGACGTGTAGAGACTCCCCAAGATGTTGCCCATACATATTCTTGCTTTCCTTCTTTAGTAGCAAATTTTACATCAAACGCTTTCGCGAAATTTTGCCCTAAGAAATGAGAAGTTCCAGCTTGTAATGCTTTTCCGTCTTGCATTAAGGCTTCTATACAGAATGTTTCATCAGCTCCAGCAAAACGTTCGCTTTCTGTTTTAAGTCCTTTTATAACTGGTACCGCTAGAAAATTTTCTACAAAAGTTGCGTATACGTTATTCATTAAATCTGCTTCAGCAACAGCTTCTGCTTTAGTTGCATGAGCTGTATGACCTTCCTGCCACAAAAACTCTGCTGTACGAAGAAATAGTCGAGTTCTCATTTCCCAACGTACAACATTTGCCCATTGATTAATTAGTAAAGGTAAATCCCTATATGATTGTATCCATCCTTTATACGTACTCCATATAATAGCCTCACTAGTAGGTCTTACAATAAGTTCTTCTTGAAGTTTTGCTTCAGGATCTACGATAAGTTTCCCTTTGTTGTCAGGATCTGTTTTAAGTCTATAATGAGTAACGACAGCACATTCTTTTGCAAACCCTTCTGCATTTTTTTCTTCAGCCTCAAAAAGGCTTTTAGGTACAAAAAGAGGGAAGTATGCGTTTTCATGTCCTGTTTCTTTGAACATCCTATCAAGCTCTGCTTGCATTTTTTCCCAAATAGCAAAACCATATGGTTTTATGACCATGCATCCGCGTACTGCTGAATTTTCAGCTAAATCTGCTTTCACAACAAGCTCATTATACCATTTTGAGTAATCTTCGCTTCTTTTTGTTAAGTTCTTCCCCATGAAATGTTATTTTGGCACAAAATTTGTGTCTATATTAGACAAATAATAATTAATGCGAAATTAGTTATTTTTAGTACGAACAACAATAAAACACTTTAGAGATATGCAACTTTCTTCTACTCTTAAAATCACTCTAAAATCATTCCTTTTTTCGGGATTGGCTATTATTACAATGCTCTCTTGTAGCTCTTCACAATCTTTATATGATGACGATGGGATCTATAGTGGTACACCAGCTACCGCATCACAAGAAAAAGCTACAGATAGTTTAAGTGCCAAAGATTTGGTATATAAAAATTATTTTGAAGAAGAAGCAGAAGCTTTAGAAGACCTTATAGAAGAAGATGCTGTATTTACAGATGTAGATTCCTATTCTTCAGAAGATGGAGCAGAGTATGTAGAAGGCGATGGATATGATACCGGTAATGGTGCTTGGGGAGATCAAACAGAAAGTATCATTGTAAATGTATACGACAATACGCCTTTCTGGGGCGGTGGTTTCTGGGGTGGAGGCGCTTGGGGTAATGCTTATTGGGGCGGTGGCTTCTGGGGCGGTGGCCTCTGGGGTCCTAGATTTGGAGGATTCTTTAATCCTTATTTCGGTTTTGGAAACTTCTATAATCCGTATTACTGTTTTGGATTTGGCAATGGTTTCGGTAATGGTTTTAATAACGGTTATGGAAGATTTAATAATAATTTTGCATACGGAAGTAGATATAATAGAGGAAGAAATACAGTAGCATATCATAATGGAAGAAGAACGTCAAGATCTGCAGTAGCACAGAGAGATGCTAGAAGAACTGCCACTAGAAATGCATTTACAAGTCGTAATAATAGTAGATCAAGAGCAACTTTCTCAAGAAATAGAGGTACAACAAGACCTAGAACTACTATAGGTAATAGTAGAGGTACAGGGAATACAAGAGGTACAGGAAATACAAGAGGTACTGGGAGTAGTTATAGAGATGGTGTTACACGTGGTGGTGCTGCGGCAAATAGACCTAGCAATAGCAGAGGTGGTAATCGCCCAGCGACAGCTACAAGACCTAATGGAAACAATCGTCCTAGTTATTCTAGAGGCGGAGGATCTACAAGACCTAGCAGTAATGCCCGACCAAGAGGAACACGTCCTCAAGGTTCTGCAAGACCAGCAAGTCGTCCAGCTTCACGTCCAGCAGCTAGACCTAGTTCATCAAGATCAAGATCTGCAGCTCCTAGATCATCCTCGTCAAGAAGTAGCGGCGCGTCAAGAAGTAGTGGTTCTTCAAGATCTTCAAGTGGGTCAAGAGGAGGATCTCGTAGTGGTGGAAGAAGAGGATAAATAGAGATTCTTTACAATTTTATCTAGCTAAATTTATTATGAAAAAAATATATATAATCGTTGCACTCGTATGTGTGACAGCTACTTCCTATGGCCAAAGTATCGCAGATGGTTTACGATTAGGAACTACAGATATTACAGGTACAGCACGCTTTAGAGCATTAGGAGGAGCATTCGGGGCATTAGGAGGAGACTTAAGTGCTATTGGAATTAATCCTGCAAGTAGCGTCATTTTTACTAGAGGAACAACGTCATTTACATTAGCTGTAGATGCCTATGACAGTGATGTAAATTATTTTGGAACTTCTAATAATACCACTGATGGTGATGTTTCATTTAATCAAGCAGGGGGCGTCTTTTTAATAGAAGCAAACCCAAGTTCAAAATGGAATAAAATAGCGCTTGCATTTAATTATGATCGATCCGCCAATTTAGACGATGAGTTTTTTGCCTCAGGAATTGGAAATATTTCTATAGCTAGTTATTTTTCGGAGTTTGCACAAGGAGTTCCACTTGATCTATTAGAACTTCAAAATGGAGAAAGCATCTCAAGCCTATATCAATTTTTAGGAGAACAAGAAGGATTCGGAGCACAACAAGCACTTCTTGGATTCCAATCTTTTATAATAGATCCTGTAGATTTTGATGATCCTAACAATACTGCATACACTTCAAATATTGCAGGAAATGCTTTTGATCAACAATATTCATTTATATCAGAAGGATATAATAGTAAAGCATCTTTTAATATCGCAGCTCAATACGACGAGCGACTTTCTTTTGGTTTAAACCTTAATTCACACTTTGCAGATTACACGGAATCTACAGTATTGGTTGAGTCTAATGATAATGAAACAAGTTTAATTAGTGGAGTTCGGTTTGAGAATAATTTACGATCTATTTCTAATGGTTTTTCTTTTCAGTTAGGAACTATTGTGAAAGTGAATCAAAATGTGCGTGCAGGTTTTACCTACGACTCTCCAACCTGGTATACCATATCTGAAGAAGGTTCACAGCGTATTTCTACTTCTGGCAATGATGCTGATGGTGATTTTAGCACATTAGTGAATCCTAGGGTTACAAATATTTTTCAAGATTACGAACTCAGAGTACCTGGAAAATATTCAGGAAGTCTAGCCTATCTTTTTGGAAAGTCAGGACTTATTAGTTTTGATTATACGTATTCAGATTTTTCTAATCTCACGTTTAGACCTACGAATGATCCTTTTTTTCAGGAACAAAATCAAACCATAGAAAACACATTGACGGCATCTTCTACTTTTAAAATTGGAGGCGAATATCGCATAAAAGAATGGAGTTTAAGAGCTGGATATCGTTTTCAAGAGAGTCCTTATGCAGATGGCGAGACTTTAGGTGACCTAACAGGAT
>JBLHOX010000146.1:0-7502 GCA_047623725.1 Dokdonia sp.
TCCCGTGCAATTTGAATGTAAGGTGATAGAAGTAAAGCCGCTTGGAACAGAAGGTGGCGCAGGGAATCTTGTGATCTGCGAAATTGTTAAAATACATATAAAAGACCACGTATTAGATCCGAATGGCACCATTGACCCGTTAAAAATAGATCAAGTAGCCCGTATGGGAGGTAATTGGTATAGCCGTGCTAACCAGGGATTATTTGAGGTTCCTAAACCTATTGTACAATTAGGAATAGGAATTGATCAGATTCCTGAATCTATTAGACTGAGTACCGTACTTACAGGAAATGATCTTGGAATGTTAGGTAATGTAGAACAACTTCCTACAGCAGAAGAAATCTCACAATTTGTTTCTGAACACCTAGAAATACAGAAATTAGTGCAATCTGGAAATCAAAATGAAGCACATAAAAAAGCACAAGAGTATCTCGTTGAAAAGAATGTGAATAACGCGTGGAAAGTTCTTCTTGCAAAGCTCTAATTTTTAGCTACATTTACACCTTTAAATTCTTATTTGATAGATGGAAGTACAAGGAAAAGTAAAAATGGTCGGAGAGACACAAACATTCGGCGGTAACGGATTCAGAAAGCGTGAAATCGTTGTGACAACAGAAGAGCAATACCCTCAGCACATTATGGTGGAGTTTGTTCAAGATAAAACAGAGTTGCTCAACAGTTATCAGGTAGGGCAAAACGTAAAAATTAGTATCAATCTAAGAGGTCGCGAGTGGGTAAACCCACAAGGTGAAACAAAATATTTTAATAGTATACAAGGATGGCGCATAGAGAACTTGCAAGCTGCAGCCCCACAAGGAGCTCCAGAAATGCCACCTATGCCACCAGCAGATGCTTTTGAGCCTGCTAAAAACCTGAATACTGAAGATCATGATGATTTACCTTTTTAGGTAATCATCTAGGAACCCCTAAAAGTTCCACTTTACCCGTAGTTATCCCCTTAGCTACGGGTTTTTTTATGAAGCAACTCCAAAGAGAAGGCTTGATAAACAAGCTTTTTAGTATCTTTCAAATCTTATTAAGATACACTAGATGTCCATCACAAAAACCATAGAAACACTTTTTCAGAAGTATATCCCTTCTCCTTTTGTGATTGCTATTTTATTAACGCTACTCACCATGATACTAGCGTTCCTGTTTACAGAAAACCCCTCTGAAACATCGCATCCTATTACTATTTTAAAGTTTTGGGAAGAAGGCATCTGGAATAATAATCTTTTGGTGTTTGCCTACCAGATGATGCTTATTCTCGTGCTAGGACACGTATTGGTATTAAGCAAACCCATGAACTGGTTGATTTCCAAAATAACCGTTTATGCCACAGATACCGTAAGCGCCGTTATACTCGTAAGTGTTACCACGATGCTTGTTGCCTTTTTTAATTGGGGATTAGGACTCATTTTTGGAGCTATTATGGCTCGTAAAGTTGGAGAAGCTGCTTTACAAAAAGGATTTAAAATTAACTATCCACTCGTAGGAGCTGCCGGATACATAGGCCTTATGATCTGGCATGGGGGCATGAGCGGATCTGCTCCTTTAAAAGTGGCAGAAGAAGGACATCTTTCTACCATGATGAAAGGGATTCTCCCGTCAGAAAAGCTCGCTACAATTCCAGAGATCATTACCAGTCAACAAACCATTTTCAGTTGGTGGAACCTCCTCATATTTGGTATTCTATTGATCGTCATCCCTTTTACTTTTTATTTGCTTGCGCGAAATGGAAAGACGACTGAATTACCTGATTTTAGCACAACAAAGGAAACTCCTAGAGATCAAGAAAAAAATGACAAACTAGACAACTCAAAACTACTTGCTATAGGGTTTGGCTTTATACTTATGACTGCTTTTTTTGCTAGGTATTGGGGGAAATCATTATCGCCTAACATGCTTAATTTTTTAATGTTAGGACTTGGTATTATTTTACATGGAAATTTCAAAAACTTCCTCAAAGCTATCGAAGAAGCGATAGGTGGCGCCAGTGGTATTTTGATTCAATTTCCATTGTACTTTGGGATTATGGGAATTATGAAAAGCACCGGAATGGTCACGATGATCAGTGATGCATTTATTGCTGTGGCTACAGAAACCACCCTACCTATATTCACTTTTTTTAGTGCAGGACTCGTTAATATTTTTGTCCCAAGCGGCGGAGGTCAATGGGCAATACAAGGTCCTATCGTGATAGAAAGTGCGCTTTCACTAGGTGTTCCTTTACCTAAAGCTATTATGGCACTTGCCTATGGAGATCAAGTCACCAATATGCTACAACCCTTCTGGGCATTACCTTTACTAGGCATTACAAAATTAAAAGCCAAAGAGATCCTTCCTTACACCCTTATTCTTATGGTGGTAGGAAGTACCGTCTATATTTTAGGATTACTAGTATTATAAACATATTAAAAATGGGAGCATACTTGCAAATATTTCATTTATATAAATTAACCAACGGTAAAGCTTTATTACTTAAAATAAGTCGTTCAGGATATTCCAATTCAAATCAACATGAAGAAAATAAGGCACTAAAAAATGCAATATCTAAACAAGAACTACTTTTAAAAAAATATATTGAAACTCAAAAAACATCTATAGAAAAATATATAGGTGAGTTTCAAGGACTACCTGAAGGAGCTATTTTATATGATAAGTATGGCAAAACTAATTTAAAAAATCTATGGTTTACCAAAACCACATACGGACATCCTTGGATATTCATATCTATAGCATCAAATAGTGCTGAGTTCTGGAGCATAACAACAGAAGAGGGTTTTGCTGATAATGGTATGTCAAAAATTGATCTTATACCACCAGCTATTCACATAGAAACAACAGATTTTATAACTGAATATGATTTTGACTTATCATCTATACCAAATGCATATGCTATAGATATAGCACCCTAAAAAAATGCATATACTCACAGACCATATCGCCTTTCCACATCCTTCTCAAGCCGAAGAAGATGGATTGCTTGCCATAGGTGGTGATTTACGCCCAGAGCGCTTGATCCTTGCCTATCATTCTGGTATTTTCCCTTGGTTTAATGAAGGAGAGATGGCATTATGGTGGAGTCCTGACCCGCGCATGGTGGTCAAGCCACAAGAGGTACACGCATCAAAATCAATGCGCAAAGTAGTACGTGATGGCCTATTTAAAGTGACCTATAACCAACGGTTTTTGGAAGTTATCCTCGCTTGTAAACGTATTAAAAGAGAGGGACAAAACGACACGTGGATTACCAATGCGATGATCGCCGCATATCTTACCCTCCATGAGATGGGACATGCCATGTCTGTAGAGGTTTGGCAAGAAGATCAATTGGTGGGCGGACTCTATGGGATTGACCTCAAAGAAAAAGGTGTTTTCTGCGGGGAAAGCATGTTTTCAACGGTGAGTAACGCCAGTAAAGTGGGGTTTATTACGCTTTCGCGAAAGCTAACAAAAGAAAATTACCGTCTCATCGATTGTCAAATGTATACCGATCATCTCGCGAGCCTTGGTGCCGCCGAAATTCCTAGAGAAACATTTTTAACGTATTTGTCTCCCATACCTAAATCTCTTCCCCCAGAAGGAGAAGGAACTGTGTAATATTTCAATGGAGGTCTATTTATCCCTCTCCCTCTGGGAGAGGCTAGGTGAGGGATTGTACTTGCTCATACCTGTAACAGTCTACAGAATGATCATTCACCATTCCTATAGCTTGCATAAACGCATAAATGATGGTAGAACCTACAAACTTAAATCCTCGTTTTTTAAGGTCTTTACTTATCTGATCACTCAAAGGCGTGTTTGCAGGACAATCTTTATAATGATTCCAACTATTTTGAATGGGCGTATGATCTACATAATCCCAGAGATATTTAGAAAAGCTTCCAAATTCCTTTTGGATTTCCATATACAATTTGGCATTGGTCACGGTACCGCGCACTTTGAGTTTATTACGAATGATTCCTGCATCTTGCAACAGACTTTGGATTTTATCTTCATCATATTGCGCAATACGCTTGTAATCAAAATGATCAAATGCGACTCTAAAATTCTCGCGCTTACGCAAAATAGTGATCCAACTCAATCCTGCCTGAAAAGTTTCTAAGACTAAAAATTCAAAGAGTAAACCTTCATCTCTTAATGGGGTTCCCCACTCGTTATCGTGATAAGCCTCGTATAGATCGTCGCCTACACACCAACCGCATTTATGTTTTGTCATCAGGAATTGTTTATCGGAATTATCTCATAAAGATATACCCTTCTCTACTTTTAAAAAAGCAAACGAATACAAACCATCAAAACCAGTAGACAAAATTCTTTAACGCAACCCTTTAAAGAAACCGAAGTCTTCTATACAAAGCAATCATCATGAAAAAAATTACATTACTACTCTTTATATTCATACAAGGAGCTATACAAGCCCAAATAATCGATTTTCCTGATGAAAATTTAAAAAATGCATTACTAACAAATACCATTGTCATAGACACAAATAATGATGGCGAAATACAGGTAAGTGAAGCCGTAAATTATAGTAATAATAGATTAGTTCTTCAAAACGAAGAAATCACCAGTATTTTAGGTGTTGAATATTTTATAAATGTGGATGAATTTTTTTTTACAAACAATGACATAGGAGAAGCTGATGTTAGTCTTTTACATTGGGCAAAAACGATTGGTTTATGGAATAATGATTTAAGTGAAATTGATCTCTCTTCTAATTTAGTTTTAGAAAGTTTTAATATTGGCGGAAGCAATCTTACAGAATTAGACATCTCTAATAACCTTCAACTAACGAATCTTACAATAGCTGGAAACCCTATTTCTAGCATAGACACAAGTGCAAATGATTTATTATATCTGAATATTTCGGGTACAGGCTTTACAACCTTAGACGATTTTGCAAATGAGAACAACTTAGAATCATTAAGAATAGCAGGAACTCAAATTACAGATCCTCCTCTTTCTATTTTTCCAAACCTTCAAAGATTGGACATACGTAATATGTCATTAGGACAAATAGATCTTTCTCAAGTCCCACTCTTAGTAGAAATATTTGCAGGCGATTCTGGATTATCTTCTTTAGATGTAAGTAACAATCTATTACTACACAGATTATTTCTTTCAGGAGGTAATATTACAGAGATAGACCTCTCTAATAATATTAATTTACACATGCTCAATCTAGGTAACTCAGCCTTAGAATATTTAGATATTTCTAACAACCCTAATATATGTCATATCTTCATTTATGGGGATAATCTAACCTATATTAATGCAAGAAATGGCAATAATACCAATATCAACCCAAACAATACTTGTACACTTCTCCCCACGAGTAGTTCTGGGTTTTCTGGAGATCTTAATATTGGAACTTCTCCTAATCTACAAGTAGTTTGTGTAGACAATATAGAGTACGCCTTAGAAAACTTTAATATTCCCGATGGAGTCAGCTTATTAGAATCTTGTCCAGGAAACTTAGCAAACACTAATCAACTTATAGGAGCTATAGCTTATGATGAGACTAGCGATGGTTGTGATCCAGATGATCAACCCGTCTCTACTTTAATTCATAGTACAAATGGGGTATCTAGTTTTGCCACTACATCTACACTTATGGGTGATTTTAATTTGCATGTTTTAGAAGGGGCTTATGACACACAGCTCCTTGGATTACCTGATTATTTTACAACAGATCCAATTATACATCAAAATACGTTTACAGGTTATGATCAAACAGAGAACATAGATTTTTGTATATCATCTACAGCAACTGTAAATGACCTTACTGTGACATTAATCCCTACATCTCAAGCCAGGCCTGGATTTGAAAGTTCTTATCAAATAATATATAGCAATATAGGAACTACCACCTTATCTGGAACTGTTGATTTTGATTTTAATGACACACTTTCTGATTTTGAAGGATCTAATCCAGTTCCTACAAACACTTCTGGAAATACTATTTCTTGGGACTTTGAAAATCTATCTCCTTTTACAAGTAGGACGATTGATATCGTTATGCTTGTTGAACAACCCCCTATAGTAGAAGGTAATGACATTTTACAATATACTGCTGTAATATCTCCTAATACCAATGATATTACTCCTGAAAACAACACCTTTAGATTCGACCAAATTGTAGTCAATTCCTTTGATCCAAATGATAAAACGTGTCTTGAAGGGGAGGAAGTTCTCTTTGAAAATGCAGACAAATACCTGCATTACCTTGTTCGTTTTCAAAATACAGGGACAGCTTCTGCTATAAACGTTAGGGTTGCAGACCAGCTTGATGAAAAGTTAGATTGGACAACACTTGTTGTAGAATCATTAAGCCATCCCGGAAGAACTGAAATACAAAATGGACGTGATCTTTCTTTCATTTTTGATGACATTAACCTACCTCATGAAGCAGCAGATCCAGAGGGGAGTAATGGTTTTATAGCCTTCAAAATAAAACCAAAAAACACGGTAGTATTAGGAGATACGGTTGAGAATACTGCGTTTATTTTCTTTGATTTCAACCCTCCTATCATTACAAATACTACTCAAACTACTTTTGTAGAAACTTTAGCTGTAGATGATGTTCCTACAATAACTGTTGAAATGTATCCAAACCCAACATCAGATATTTTATATATTAATAGTGATCAATTATTAAAAAAAGTGACTATTTACAACAACCTTGGGCAATCTGTTAGAATTAAAGACTTAGAAGGTACAAATAGCCAAATAGACATGAGTGATTTAAACATTGGAGTCTACTTTGTTTCATTACAAACGATTTCTGGAGTATCTGAATATAAGCAAATCATTAAAAAATAAGGTAGTATTCCATTAGTAGAGGTTCTTTTCTCATTTTGACTGTAAAAAGTGTAATTTAGACAATAGTAGGCATGTAAGTTTGCCTTTTCTTTGTCGTCTTACAGATTATGAAAACAATGATAGAAAAATCAAAAGAACAAATTGTACAAGAAGCGCTTCCGAATGCGATTTCTTATCCAGCATATAGACAATTAATAGATGACCATACTGCACAAGAAACAAGCACAGGTCCTGACCAAACAGAAGCACTTACCAATTATACGATGTTGAATCAGCGTCGTATGAAACGCTTAGATAAAACTACAAAACTACAAGAAGCAGACATTGCAAAAATCAAAAATTTTAAAGGTGATGTTACATGGCTTGTGATTACAGAAAGTTGGTGTGGTGATGCTGCGCAAACCATGCCTGTGATGCAAAAAATAGCCGAACTCTCTGATGGTATTGACATAAAAGTTGTCTTACGTGATGAAAATCTAGAGTTAATGGATGCCTTTTTATACAATGGAGGCCGTTCTATTCCTAAACTTATCGCCATAGATAATAAGTCTGGAGATGTATTAAGAGACTGGGGACCTCGTCCTTCTGAAGCGACTCAACTAGTCAATGACTATAAAGAAGCGCACGGTACACTGACTCCTGAATTTAAGCAAGATTTACAAGTTTGGTATAAT
>JBLHOX010000147.1:0-7481 GCA_047623725.1 Dokdonia sp.
AATTACAATCCACACCATTATTGGTAATGGTAAATTCCCCCCCTTCATTAAGATACGTACAAAAGGGAGGTAGAGCACAAGAGTTTAACTGAACATTATCTACTATTTCTAAATGTGTCAATTTCGCTATAGATATATCCTCAAACTCACTTATATCTGTAAGTAACGGATTATTAATAAGTAAAATTTCATCTACATTCTGTAATCCACTCAAGCCTTCTAAACTCTCTAAACTCGTATTACTAATGGCAAGACCATCTGTAATCGATACAATCTCTTGTAGAGGTGCCAAATCTGTAATATCACTCCCTTCTATGACCACTCCATAGTTAAATCCTATACAATCAGGATAATTTATAGAGAAGTCATTTATTTCAGATTGTGTATTCAATATAATTTGTTCTGTACCACAATTCATACATGCCTCAGTAATATGCATAAAGTCACACTCTGCTCCATTTAAAAACACATTATAATCGTCTCCACCTACACCTGTAGCTATTCTTTCACATACAAATCGCATAGCACAATCTGACAGCATAGGATTAGATTCTATTTCAACATAGCTTGTAAAGAACGATGTAGATATATTTCTAAGTCCATCTATAGATTCTAAAACAGGGTTTGAGTTTATAAATAAACTTATTATATTCGTTGTCATTCCAGAAAGAGCATCTACCTCAACAAGAGTAGTATTATGTCTAATAAGCATAGTCAAACCATCTGAAGGATCTAATCTTTCCAAACCATCTAGTGAGGATAGTAGTTCATTATGCCTTATACGAACCGACGCATTAGGATTCGTTGTAATATTAATATTCTGAAATCCTGATAAGGTTGTAAGTGAAGTATTTATTATTTCAAAACTATATGCTACTGTTATATTTGATAATTGACTCTGCTCAAAAGCATCTAAATTATGAATACCCTCGCCTTCAACAATAAAGCGCATAAGATTAAGTTCTGTACAATTAGGGTATTCTATAAGAAAGTTATCTACATCTTCTTGTGTAAAAAAGTTCAAAAATCCGTTTGGTGGGTCTGGACACTGCCCATATCCAATAAAGAAAGAAAATAAGAATCCTATAGATAGTAAAAATTGCTTCATGTGTAGCTAGCTTTACTGTAAACATACAGATTAATCTACTACAATAAAACTATAAAAACCCTTTAACTACTCATTTAACATCTTCCAAAGCGCATCTTTAAGTTCAACAAGACCTTGCTGGGTAATAGAAGAGATAAAATGATAAGGAATTGGTAATTCTTTGTCTAGTTCTTCGGTAAGTTCTGCTTTGAGTTCGTCATCTAGCATATCACTTTTTGTGATGGCTACAAGACGAGATTTGTCTAGCATTTCTGGATTGTATTTTTGTAGCTCGTGCAATAAGATATCATACTGATCTGCAATATTATCAGCATCTGCAGGGATCATAAAAAGTAAGGTTGAGTTACGCTCTATATGACGTAAAAATCGATGCCCTATTCCTTTTCCTTCAGAAGCACCTTCTATAATTCCTGGAATATCTGCCATTACAAAGGACTTATAGTCTCTGTATTCTACAATTCCAAGATTCGGTTTCAGTGTAGTAAATTCGTAATTCGCTATTTTTGGCTTGGCTGCTGTAATAGCTGCAAGCAATGTAGACTTCCCTACGTTAGGATATCCTACTAATCCAACATCTGCCAGTACTTTAAGCTCTAGCGTCAGTTGCACTTCATACCCATCTATACCTGGTTGAGAGTATCGAGGCGTTTGGTTAACACTATTTTTAAAGTGCCAGTTACCGCGACCACCCATACCACCTTCGGCGACGATATACTCTTGATCATGTTCTGTAATTTCAAAAATCACCTTATCTGTTTCTGTATCTCGCAAGGTCGTTCCTAAAGGCACTTCGATATACTCATCTTGCCCATCGTGACCTGTAGATCTGGATTTTGCTCCATTCCCCCCATGTCCAGCACGCGAGTGTCTTTTGTATTTAAGGTGTAATAATGTCCAAAGGTTTTGATTTCCTTTGATAATAATATGACCTCCACGACCACCATCACCACCATCAGGGCCTCCTTTTTCTATAAACTTTTCTCTATGTAAATGCGCAGAGCCAGAACCTCCATTACCAGAAGTGGTATGGATCTTTACATAATCAACAAAATTTCCTTCAGTCATTTTTTCTAATTCTCGCGTAGGCGGGAATCTGCTCCCGAATCACAATTTATATGTATCTGTTGTAAGGGTTCTTTACTCGCTTTCGCGAAAGCGTACCCAACAAAAATAATTTCTTCTTATTTATCTATTTACAACGTATCAATCACCGTACTTAAACGCGCTGTAATCTCAGCAACACTTCCTACACCATCTACCCCAAAGTACTTGTTTTGCTTCTCGTAATATCCTTTTAAGATAGCTGTCTCTGCATAATATACTTTAATACGATTACGGATCACATCTTCGTCTGCATCATCAGGACGTCCGGATGTTTTCCCTCTTTCTAAAAGACGCTCTACAAGCACCTCATCTTCTACCTCTAGTGCTACCATGGCAGCTACTTCTGTATTTTTTGAAGCTAATAATGTAGCTAATGCATCTGCTTGTGCCTCTGTTCTAGGGAATCCATCAAAGATAAAACCTTGAGCCTTTGGATTTTTCTCTACTTCTGCACTTAGCATATCAATAGTCACGGTATCAGGGACCAATTGGCCTTTATCCATATATGACTTCGCTAGCGTTCCTAACTCAGTAGCATTTTTTATGTTGTATCTAAAAACATCTCCTGTAGAGATATGTACTAGATTGTACTTTTCTTTTAATACTTCAGCTTGCGTTCCTTTACCGGCACCTGGAGGGCCGAACAAAACAAGGTTCTTCATGTGTGATTCTTTAAGTTTATAAATAGAAGTAAGATTACGTCCTAGTCCTTTATAATCTAGTCCAAATCCAACAACAAAATCATTTTCAATTTCTAATCCTATATAATCTATCGTGTACGGTTTTGTATACGCTTTTGGTTTGTAAAACAAGGTGGCTATTTTAAAAGAAGCCACTTCTTCTTGTTCAAGAATATGTATAATAGTTTCTATCGTATTTCCAGAATCTACAATATCTTCTATCACAACCACATCTCGCCCTTTAAGTGAAGGTTCTGCCCCCATCACCGTAAAAATCTCATCACTTTGCTCCAATCCATCGTAACTCGCCACTTTAATAAAGCTCATTTCACACTCACCGTCAAACTTTTTAATAAGCTCTGCAGCAAAAAGAAAAGCGCCATTAAGCACGGTAAGAAATACAGGTCTTCTCTCCTTATACTCATCGTTTATAAGTACCGCAACGCCATTTACGGCTTGTTGCACCTCGGTTTTTGAGATACATTCTTCAAAAGTAAGTTCGTGTAATTGTACAGTCTTCATAAAGTTTTACAAAGGCGCAAAGATACCACCTGAAAACTACAAATCACAAATTCAGATTCCTTAAAACACAATCTCATAAAAAGCTTCTAAATTCTGGGATATAGATAAGAGATTAGAAACAAGGTTTTTCGTATTTTTGAGTTTTAATTTTTATGCTTGTCGTACTTCGGCAGGCTCAGCATAAACCTCAACGCTGTTGAGAGCATACTCTTATGAAAAACTATTTTTCTTCTCAATTTAAATTAGGTATTCTAGGTGGTGGACAACTAGGCAAAATGATGCTTTATGACACCCGAAAATATGATATACAAACCTACGTACTTGACCCAAGTCCAGAGGCTCCATCAAGAATTTCTTGCGATTATTTTGAACAAGGCAGCCTTCTTGATTATGATACGGTCATTGCCTTTGGGCGAAAAGTAGATGTGCTTACCTTTGAGATAGAATCTGTTAATGTCGCTGCTCTTGAAGCCTTAGAAAAAGAAGGAATCACCGTATATCCATCTGCAGACACCTTGCGTAAAATTCAAGATAAAGGAGTACAAAAGCAATTTTATGCAGATCAAGATATCCCTACAGCATCTTTTAAAAGATATGCGACAGCTAGTGATCTTCTTAAGGATGCACCCACCTATCCTTTTGTTTGGAAATCGTGTACAGGAGGCTATGACGGAAAAGGAGTTGCTGTGATTCGTACGGTACAAG
Source organism: Dokdonia sp. (assembly GCA_047623725.1). Lineage (GTDB taxonomy): Bacteria > Bacteroidota > Bacteroidia > Flavobacteriales > Flavobacteriaceae > Dokdonia. The sequence continues at coordinate 4,120 of JBLHOX010000147.1, forward strand.
ATCTAGAAAAATTACCAGAGGTGCCTTGCATCGCAGAAGCGATGATTCCATTTAAAAACGAGCTTGCTGTTATTGTAGCCCGTAATCCATCTGGAGATGTGACTACCTATCCTGTGGTTGAGATGGAGTTTCATCCGGAAGCTAATCAGGTAGAATATGTGATTTGCCCAGCGCGTATAGATGAGCAAGTCGCACAAAAAGCAAGAGCTATTGCTGAGAAAGTGTCTAATGCTTTTGAACATGTAGGATTACTCGCTGTAGAGATGTTTCAAACAGAAGATGATGACATCCTAGTAAATGAAGTTGCTCCAAGACCACATAATAGCGGACATTATAGTATAGAAGGAAGCTACACCAACCAGTTTGAGCAACACATACGTGCTATTCTAGATCTTCCATTAGGAAAGACAGCTAGTAAAGTTGCCTCTGTGATGGTGAATCTAGTAGGTGAAGAAAATCACCAAGGGCAAGTGCTTTATAAAAATATTGAAAAAATCATGGAGATGGATGGTGTGACAGCACATATCTATGGTAAAAAAGAAACACGCCCATTTCGGAAAATGGGACACGTCACCATTGTTGATCAAGATCTTAGTGTTGCCAGAACAACAGCCGAAGCCGTTAAGAAAATGATTAAAGTAATTTCTGAATAATAAAAAAGGTATAAAATATATGAAAGTAGGAATCATTATGGGAAGCACAAGTGATCTCCCAGTTATGCAAAATGCTATTGATATTCTTAAAGATTTAGGAATTGCTACAGAAGTAGATATTGTAAGTGCACATCGTACGCCAGATAAACTTTTTGACTACGGAAAAAATGCACATACTCGAGGTATTAATGTAATTATAGCTGGAGCTGGAGGTGCTGCGCATTTACCAGGTATGGTTGCTTCTTTATCACCACTTCCTGTGATAGGCGTACCTGTAAAATCTCGTAACTCTATAGATGGGTGGGATTCTATATTATCTATCCTACAGATGCCAGGTGGTGTTCCTGTAGCTACCGTAGCCTTAGACGGAGCTAAAAATGCAGGCATACTAGCTGCTCAAATTTTGGGGGCAACAGATAATAAAATACAAGAACGTATCATCGCATATAAAGAACTACTCAAACAGAAAGTTATTGACGGGGCAAAAAGCCTAAAATAAACTAAAATAAAAAAGACCACTCTTGCGAGTGGTCTTTATCAATGTAATATTGGGTATTGAATTAATATTTATTAACCATCCTAAATAGAATCAAACCTTATTTTTTATACATTGAATTGGGGAATTCTCACTAAAACTCAGGTCAAAGATATTATTCAGTTTAAAACACTTACTAAAATTTGACTAACTCATCTGATTTACAGATGAAATACGCAAAATTACCGACGAAATACATAAATTTATCATATTTTAAACATGCTCATTATGAACATAACAGATAATCCACTTTTACTTTCTTTTAATGAAGCGCCGTTTTCAAGCATAAAGAATGAACATTTTAAGCCTGCATTTGAAACTGCTATTACCATGGCTAGAAAAGAAATAGATGCCATTACAAATAATACAGAAGCACCTACTTTTAAAAATACCGTGGTAGCTCTTGATTATTCTGGCGCACAATTGAGCCGCATCTCAAGTGTTTTCTTTAATCTTAACAGTGCAGAGACCAACGAGGAGATTCAGAAAATAGCACAAGAAGTATCACCATTACTTTCTGAGTTTGGTAATGACATCACACTTAATGAGCAATTATTTGCTCGTGTTAAAAGTGTCTATGACCAAAAGGATACGCTTAACGTATCTACAGAAGAAAATACTCTTTTAGAAAAAAGTTATAAGGGTTTTGCTCGTAATGGAGCTAACTTATCTGAAGATAAGAAAACAAGACTAAGAGAAATAGATGCAGCGCTCGCTAAATTAAAACTCACGTTTGGAGAAAATGTTCTTGCTGAGACCAATGCATATGAATTACACCTCACCAACGAAAATGATCTAGACGGACTTCCTGATAGTGCTAAAGAAGCAGCAGCAAATGAAGCAAGTACTCGCGAGAAGAAAGGTTGGGTCGTTACATTAGATTACCCAAGTTATGCTCCGTTTATGAAATATGCAAAAAATAGAGCTTTGAGAAAAGAGCTGTCTTTTGCATTTGGGGGCAGAGCCTTTCAAGGAAATGAACAGGATAATCAAAACAATGTTTTAGATATTGTTAAACTAAGACATGAACGTGCTAATCTTCTTGGGTATACGACACACGCTCATTTTGTTCTGGAAGAGCGTATGGCAGAAACTCCAGAGAAAGTAGTTACGTTTCTAAATACATTAATAGAAAAAGCCAAACCTGCTGCAAAAAGAGAGTATGCACAGTTAGAAAATTTCGCGAAAGCGGAAGATGATATAGAACAATTAGAAAAATGGGATAGCGCTTATTATTCTGAAAAGCTAAAGCAAAAATTATTTAGTCTTAATGATGAGCAATTGAAACCTTATTTTAAATTGGAGAATGTGATCGCTGGTGTTTTTAAGGTCGCTGAGAAGTTATTTGGACTTCAGTTTGAAGAAGTATTTGATGTAGATACCTATCACGAAGAAGTAAAGACGTACCATGTACTTGATGAAGATGGGAGCTTTATTTCGCTGTTTTATGCCGATTTTCATCCGCGTAAAGGAAAACGTGGTGGTGCTTGGATGACATCTTTTAAATCTCAAATGATTAAAGATGGGGTGAATGAGCGTCCGCATATTTCTAATGTGTGTAATTTTACACCTTCTACTGCGAGTAAGCCTTCGCTACTTACCTTTAATGAAGTTACTACACTCTTCCATGAGTTTGGACATGGATTACACGGTATGCTTGCAAATACGACCTTCCCTAGCCTATCGGGAACCTCTGTGTATTGGGATTTTGTAGAGCTTCCTAGTCAAGTGCTAGAAAACTGGTGTTATGAAAAAGAAGCCTTAGAGTTATTTGCTACACATTATGAAACAGGCGAAGTTATTCCTATGGAATTGGTGCAGAAGATCAAAGATTCTGCTACGTTTCAAGAAGGAATGCAAACGTTACGCCAGCTGAGTTTTGGATTAATGGATATCGCTTGGCATGGCCAAGATCCTTCTGAAATCACCGATGTAAAAGCTTTTGAAAGCAATGCTTTTGCTGAAACAAGTTTATATCCAAAAACACCAGAAACGTGTATGAGTACTTCATTTTCTCATATTTTTCAAGGTGGTTATTCTTCTGGATATTACAGTTACAAATGGGCAGAAGTACTCGATGCAGATGCTTTTGAGTATTTTAAAGAACACGGAATTTTCAATAAAGAGATTGGTCAGAAATTTAAAGAACATGTATTGTCAAAAGGCGGCACTGA
>JBLHOX010000148.1:0-7405 GCA_047623725.1 Dokdonia sp.
TTGCAAAGTGTTATGAAAAACTCTCCGTTTTTCAAACTTTTCAGCTAAACCCCGAGGCAGAGCCTCGAGGAATTCTTTAGATTAATATTTAATAGCCACCTATTGCAAAAGCCTCTTTAAAAGAGGCCTTTTTTTGTCAAACTGAGGGTGTCGAAGTTCTTAATCTTATGATTATCAACAACCCTTCGACAGAGCCTGTCTTGAGCTTGCCGAAAGGCTCAGGGTGACAATTAGCTTATTTTGTCTGTATTTTACTTCTTAAACTGATTACAACTTAAACTGTAAAGTTGTGTAAAAAGATAGTGGCTCAGCAGGGATAATACCAGGTCCAGGATATCCTGTAGCTCTTCTGGTAAAATACGATTCATCAAGTGCGTTATTAACTCCTGCTTCTAATCTCCAACGTTTATAGGTATAGGCCGCAGAAATATCTAAGATGCCATACGAAGGAATACTTCCCTCAATCCCACGCTGATTATCATTTACATCTTGTGGTGCATTGGTTGCATCTGTAAATTGCTCTGTCAAACACGTATATTGAATACTTGCTGTTAGGTTTTTATACCCAAAGTTAATTCCTGTTTTTAAGTTAGCATCTGGAATAAACTCTACTTGATTTCCTTCTACGCCTATTTCTTCAGAACTCACATATTCAGACTCTGTCAAGGCTAGATTTACAAATACATTTAGTTTTATATTTTCTTTCTCTTCAAAAAAGGTATTTCTAAGATTCCAATCTCCGAAAAATTCAAGTCCGTAGATAAAGGCGTCTCCTATATTTCCTCTACGTCTTTTAATACTATTATCGGTATCGGTAAATAACACTTCTCCTAAACGCTCATCATAACGTACACCAAATAAACTCACATCATACGAGAGTTTATTATCTATACGACCTCTGGCTCCGATGTCAATCGTAAAGCCTTCTTCGTCTGTAATATCTTCATCGATCACAAAGGAAGGATTCACCACTCGGATATCATTAAAGGTCACAGAACGGTAGTTCTGACTTATATTTCCATATAGCTCTACTTCTTGTTGGAGTCTATACGTAATTCCTGTACCTAGTAAAACAAAATCTCTTTCAAAGGTTCTGTTATCAGGTACTTCTTCATTAAGCAAAGGATTTCCGGCAAGGTCTAATACAATGTTTTTAAACGAACCTTCGCTTTCAGTTTTTATGTATTCAAAACGGAATCCAGGTGTAATCGCAAGCTTGTCGGTAATATTAAAAATGTTCTCTCCAAAAACAGCTAAATTTCTATTTGGGAAATCAAATTGCGCCTGACGTTCAAAATTAGGAAATTGATCTTCTGCAAAAGAAAAATCGGCATCTGCAGCTGTGGTACCTGAGCCTTGACGCTGACTATTATTCGCATCGTAATACTTTGATCCAATTAATAGTACCGCGTTTTGTTTTCCAATAGTATAGCGAGTCAATAATCTTGCTTCTGCTCCCCAGTTTGAGAATTCGTCAAATAAGACTTCTCTAGGTTCTTCCAGATCGTCTGGTTGCGACACGCGATTGGTTCGGAAACCAACAGCACTTCTACTCGCATCCAATCCAAAAAGATTCAAACTAAAATTGGTTTTCTGGCTGAATTTATGATCTAATCTTAGGGAATATACTTTCCAATCAATATCAAACCAATTACGGGCTCTGTTACTAAAATCTGGATCATCTAAAAATTGAGTATCCGTTAACCCACCTGCTTGTTTTGAGAGGTAATTAAATAAAGTTAGTTCTCCCGTAATCGTCGTTTTCTCGTTTAATTTATAACCTAGTTCTGCAAAATAATTTCGGCTATTGAATTGAGAGTTTGGACGAAAACCATCGCCTTCTTTATAATTAAAATAGGTATAGTAACTAAATTTTCCAAGCGTTCCACTCAAACTATTAAAGGAAGTTCGCAATCCAAAAGAGCCTGCCGTTTGTCTTGATACCAATTCTATTTTCTTATCTGGATTTGGCTTTTTAAACTTGAAATTAATGAGTCCTCCAAACTGTGTTCCGTATTGTAAAGATGCCGCACCGCGTACGACTTGTATTTCGCTCAATGCTTCAGCGGGTGGTGTGTAGTAACTTTCTGGATATCCCAATACATCAGCACTGATATCGTAATTATTCTGGCGGATATTAAAATTTGCCGAACGGTTTGGGTCCAGTCCTCTTCCTCCGATATTCAGCTGTAAACCTGCATCGCCATTCTCATAGATATTCAATCCTACCACTTGGCTATAAATTTGGCGAGGTGCATTAGCCGCAAGATTTCCTGTAATTTGATCTATTAAAACAACTTCACTTTTCTTCCCTGCATAAATAGCCGTTCCTTCTACTTTCTTAAGTGATCGTAATGCAAATATTTTTTCTTTACGCGTACTTAAAATCACTTCAGATAAAGATTCTCCTAAAGGAACTAAACGATAATTTTTTTGAACATCTCCTTGAACTGTAAGGGATTCTTCAACTAACTCATAAGACAATCCAAATACCGTAATGGCATACGTTCCATCTTTTACATTTTCAAAAATGTAGGCTCCCTGAGCGTCGGTTTTGGTGGCTTTATTAGCACCTTGCAGATATACTTCTACATCAGACAGCGGTGTGTTTGTATCATCTGTGATGACACCAGAAAGTGTGTATTGTGCTTGTGCGCAAAATGACACGAATATGAAAACTAGTAAACTATAAACCTTTAATCTCATCGTTGAAGGATATGATCCAATTTTTGTGTGTAAATGATTCTTCTATTTCAGCCAGATTGATATCTGGATCTATATATGTGGTACTCAATCGCCCATTAAGTGCGACATACGATTCTACATAGACCTCAACATTCTCATGGCCTTGTGCTGTAAAATGGTCGCGAAGATAGTGCGCATATTCCAATATAAAGTCAGGTTGGAAACTCATTTGTTTTTCCTGTAACGGTGTCAAAAAATCGGCATTATTCACATAGAAACGCTTGCCTGTGACTCCGTCTTTAATTTTAAACTGCGCATACCCAGATTTTTCCATAAGCATGACGCGCCATGAAAAACGATAGCCTTCTTCCGTCCAGAAAAGCTCTCCCGGATACAATGCATATCGCCAAGGCAATACCAATTGTATGCAAAAGAAAATGCCTATGACGAGTAATGAAACCTTGTATTTCTTTACGGAAACAGGTTTCCAAATGGCGGTTGTTTCTAGCAATTCTTTAGGATATTTAACCGCTTTCGCGAAAGCGTATACCACCTTTTTATGAAGACTTGCATCAAAAAAGATCAAGGCACTTACAATCATAACGTATGGAAACATCCCAATAGGAAATAGCACTCTCGTCAATATATGGAAGATCACTACTGCCACAAAAGCAAACGAACGTGTGGGTTTCCAGAGTAATAAAAACGGAATGAATAAATCATATCCAGCGCCTATCCAACTAAATGCGTATTGTACCCATTCTTGACCTAACAAATCTCCTATTAGAGGCGTATCAAATTTAGAAGGTAACCAGATTTTAAGTGGCATGGCGTTGACTAACCAATCGCTATTTAATTTGGCTAATCCGGCATATACATACACGATCCCTAACAATAATTTTATACTATCAATGGCCCATCGCGGTACATATCCAATCGCAGCTGTTGCCGAAAGGGAGTTGTTGTTTTTACGCTTTCGCGAAAGCGTATCCAGCGAGAAATAATGCCCAGCAGGTAGAAAGATGAGTAAAAAACTAAGTATGGATATGAAATAGTAATGATTGAGATACATGGTTTTATCCATCAATTCTATATACGTAAAGCTCAAAAAGAACGTAATCATGGCAAAGCGGTATTTCCACCCTAGTGTAATCATGATCGCACTCACCGCACAAATCACAAATAATAGATAGGTCCACTCGCCCAAAGGACGTACCCAACTAAATCCATAAAACGTAAAATGAAAGTTGGGAGCGATGTAGAATTTATCAATCCATCCATAACTCCAAAACCGAATAATACTGACAAACATCAGAATACCAAAAAACACACGAAAGACCGCTAAAGGAGCGGTCTCTGTATGGCTATTCAAATATGTTTGTAGTTTCTTATTCATCAAGGCTTAATCTCCATCTGCATCTGCAAAATCAATGCTGATACTTAGTGCGCTTACGGTGTCTACTTTTAATAAAGGAACGATGCGTTGTACCTCATCATAGGCATTTAGAAACGTAGTAGGTGGATTGTTTTGTAGTTCTTGTTCAAAACTTCCTAATCCTTGTACCGTTTGTCTTGCTGTATTAAACTGGCTATCTATAATGGCACTTAAATCTGCGCCGTCTTTTATACTATTTAATTCGTCTAGGTAACTAGCTAAGCTTTCGCCTTGAGCGTTTCCGTTATAGGCACGACCATTAAAGAAGTCTTGTACAGCGTCTAGTCCTTCTAAGAAAAATTGCTTAGAAAGATCTCCAACATATAATGCTTCTATCGTATTAAGTTCAACCGATCCAGAAAACACACCTCCAGGGATTCCCATTTTACCGGCTCTTAAATGTCTTTCATAATAAAAGATGTAATCGTTTACCATACGATCTACAGAAGCTGTAGAAGAAGATCCATTGTTATTTACAAAGGTATCTCTAAAACCATTTTGCCATTCCGTAAGTACTGTTGTGGTAAGTGCTTGCATATCTGTTACAATATCCTGAAGGTATTGCTTATAGCCATCTCCTTCTGCTCCATTATATATTGCTAGGATCGAAGCATCATCTGCTGCTATTCCATAAAGAAGGTAATCCAATGCAGGAAAACCTTTGGCTGTTCTATTGGATGATAAATTAAGATCATACGATCCGTTTGCTATATTTTCTTCTATATCCTGTGTATTAGCAGGAAAAATATTGACATTAAGTCTAAGGTTTACTGTTTCTGCAGGTCCAGTTTCAAACATAGACACGCGCTGCCATGTTGTGTATGCATCTAACCAAGCAGCTCTAATAGCTGTTAAGTCAGTTGAGCTTGTTGTAAATGTAGCCGTTGCATCTTGCAGTGTTGCCATTTTTGAAGAAAAGTCTACATAGCCAGGTATAATGATATTGTCTGCCCAGTTTTCTAATAAAGCACTTCTATCAAAAGAAGATGTTGTAGGTCCTTGATCGTCTGTTGAGCTATCATCGCTAGAACAAGCGTACACAAATAAAACCAATGCTACTATTCCTAAAACCTTTTTCATATGTTTTATATATTGTTTTTTTCTCGTCATATGTAATTCGCCATTAAACATCTCGATTGAGATCAATAATTTAGTATGGCTCATTTCATACGTATTGTCTTTTACCACCAAAAGGGAGCACTGTGGCTCCCTTTTGTATTTTATTCTTTTAATTAACTTCCTGCTTGTTCAACTGTAAATGTAAAACGATCTGCAATTGTATTTGATAAAGCATCTAATGTTGCTGGAGTAACATCCCAAAAACCATTACCTGCTGTAAGTTGATCTATAAATCCTTGTACTTCGGCAGCCGAGAAATACGGTGCGTTTGTTTGTGGATTTCTCGTAAACTGTAAACTATAGATAAATCCAAATCCTTCAGAAAGGTCGTGAAATGCGCCTCCAAGGTCATTACCTTCTATCGCATTTTTACCTTGCTGTAAATAATAAACAGATCTTATACCTACTACTTGTGATATCAATTCTCTTAAGATGGCTGCTTGCTCATCTCTTACTGTATAATCTTTAGCTACGATTGCTGCACGTCCTAATTTAAATGCATCAAAAATAGCGGCTGCTGTTCCTCCAAAATCATCAGTATCTCCTTCTACTCTTCCTATATATTTATTTAAGAAACTATCATCTTCTCCTATCGTAAGATTTGGATCTGAAAGGTTTGCTGCTGTACCATACGCATATCCATAAGCTTCATCCCACTTATGCTCCATACCTGTATACGCTTCACCATCTATAACGACATCATTGTCATTGTCTTCTACATTTGTTCCTGCATCTAGGACAGCGGTACCTAAGTAATTATTAAGAGCTTGATCTATCATTAATGCTCCTATTAATCCTTTAGCGACTGCTTGATTATATTCTAGGCCTTTCCCATTTATATAACGAGTACTTCCTCCATCTGCTATTTGACCAGAAACTCCTGCTGTAGCTGCTGTATTTTCTGCTGGAAAAACTTCAGTAATTTGATCAGAAATAAAACTTTCAAATGTGGCTCTTATGGTAGCAGAAGCTCCACTATTGTTACTAAAATAATCTTGTGATGCTGCTACTTTGCTTCGTACGCTTTTTGAAGAGGCATTTAAATCTCCATCTTCAAAAGGGTTATTTTCATTGGCAAACATATCTAGTAGTGATTGCTCTGTAGCTGCATCAAAATCTCTCATAGAAGAGATTAATTCTTCTGCCATAAGGATTCGGGTAGTTTGCCCTGAAAAACTGATAGTAGATCCACCATCTCTTTCAAATGAGTAGGTTGTAGGAACTTCTATGGTTACTTGTGGTTCTGGATCTGTGATGACTCCATCATCATCATTGCTACAAGAAGTGAGTGCTAATGTCGTAATGGCTAAGGTAGATAATAGGATTTTTTTCATGTTTATTTAGACTTAATATAAATAGTTTTTTAATTACGACGACAAAAATAATACAGAGAAGCCATATCACCAAGTTTATTTAGACTAAATTTAAATAATATATGTTATGTTTTGATTATGAGCTATTTAAAATTTATTACATTTGACTTTGCAGTTCAGATCGTACAGATTTCGCCCAAGTTTCTAGGAGTTCTTTTTCTTCTTGAGATAGATTACCGTGTATAAGTGTATACGATTCTAATGGCATTTCACCTTCTTCTACCTCTTCTATAAGCTCGTCTAGTTTATGATCTTTCTTCTTTAGAGAATAACTTTCCCAATTAGCAAGGTCAAGATGTTCTTTTCCTTCTTCTACATGATCTGCTAAAAAGAATGAAAAGGGAGCAATTTCTGCATACCAAGGATACACGGTGCTATTACTATGACAATCGTAACAGTTATTCTTAAGAATTGCTTTTACTTCTTTAGATGGTTTTGTTTCTGCTTCAAAGGCAGCGATATCTGAATAATCTCCTACGTTTTTTTCTGGTCTGATAAACTGGATAATGACTAATGCGATAAGAGCTACAACAGCTACAATTTTTAAAACTTTACGGATCATAGTATTTTTTTGTGAGCGCAAAAATAAAAATATAAACACGTACCTACAACACTATTTTTAATTATTCTAAATAAAAGCAGTGATTCTTGTATTAAATAATTTAGTTTTTGCATATCCGTTTAGTTTCCAGTTGCTGTAATAGCTGCTATCACTAGTCTGTCAAATATTCTATCTCCAAAATACCTTCTATTGAGCTTATAAATGAATTCATTTAGGTATAATTGGAGGTAT
>JBLHOX010000149.1:0-7349 GCA_047623725.1 Dokdonia sp.
TCATAACTTCGTTTTGCCAGATCATCCATTACATCCCTATTTTCAGGAACCATACTTAAATTTACTTCGTTTAGGCTGTTGTGAATACCAGAACTAATGAGTTGTTCTAAATTATATTGAGATGACTCTAAGGTTCCAAAATTAGAACTTATGGTTTGCCCTTGAATGGTTAATTGTACTTCTTTATCTTCTATTGTTGGCCCTAGTGAAGCATAAAAATTATGCGTCTTCCCTCCTCCTCTAGCTGGAGGTCCGCCACGACCATCAAAGAAAATTACTGTAATATCATATTTTCTAGAGATGGTTGTTAGATTTTCTTTTGCTCTATAAATCGCCCAATTTGCCATTAAATAGCCTCCATCTTTTGTACCATCACTAAACCCTAACATAATGGTCTGTTTGTTACTCCTCGTTTTTAAATGAGCTGCATATTCAGGATTTGTATACAATGCCTCCATCACAGTAGGTGCATTTTCTAAATCTGTAATAGTTTCAAACAACGGTCCGATATCTATCGTAAGTTGATCTTGAAAAGCCACTAATTTTAGCATCGCAAATAACTGCATGACGTTAAGAGTCGTTTGATTGTTACTTATAATATATCTATTGGCTGCCTGCTCACCATTCGTTTGCTGAATGGTTTTAATCGCTTTCATTGTATGTAGTGCTTTGAGCGTTTCTTCATCTTGTATCCAAGATAGATCTACTTGCCCTTTTACTTTAGAAAGTAAGGCTACTTGTTCTTTTTCTGATAACTCATGATAGTTCTTAGGGAATACATCGCTTCCGCTCGCTATGGTCGCATTGACCATATCATTAAAAAACTGATCATGTTTACGGCTATCTTGACGAATATCTAATGTCGAAAAATGAAAACCAAAGAGATGAATCCTATTTAAAAGGCTATTTATTTCAGATACATACAGCGATTGATGCTCGTCAATAATGATTTGTTTTATCTCCTTAAGTTCTGAAGTAAGATGTTCTAGCGTAATGGTTGATTCCTGATTTATAATCGTATTATACAATTCTTTTTCTATCACTGTAATACGCTCTTCTACACCTTTAAATGATAGCTTTCTTTTAAGACTACGTACATCTCTATAGTAGTTTTTAATAATCGTTTCGCGTAATCTTTGAGCAACCTTCAACGTAATTTCTGGGGTTACAAAAGGGTTTCCATCTCTGTCTCCTCCTGGCCAGAAGCCCACATTTATAATATCATTATCGATAGGTTTTCCATCAAAAATATTTTGCTGTATATAATCGTAAATCGTTCCAAAAGATGTGTAAAACACATTCTCCAAATACCAAATTAAACTCACCGCCTCATCATAAGGTGTTGGTTTTTTATGCTTGAAAAACGGTGTTTTTCCTAACTGCGCTAATAAATTATTAATGAGTAATAAGTCATTTTCTTTGATAGCCTCTGTCAAATCAGTGATAATTCCTAGAACCGATCCTGGATAAAATTGTGTTGGGTGTGCGGTTAAAACGATACGTACTTTAAACTCTTCGAGGTATTGTTGAAGCATCTCCAACTTATTATCGGCTACGGCAGATTCTTTTAAACTACGTAGAGTACCAATACCGTCCATATTATGAACTTTTGCAAAAGCGGCATCTTCTATCGCATCAAACAAAACCACTTGACGCTCTATGTATTGAATAAATCGAAACAATAAATTAATCTGACTCTCCGGAGAACGACTTGCTTGATATTTCTTGAAAAATGTTTCAACAATGGTTGTGGGGTCTTCTTGTTTTGAAAATCCTTTTTGACAGGTCTCATGAAATAGCGGTAAAAGATTCCCAGTTTTGGCGACAGCATCAAAAGGCAATGTCATAAATATACTATTGTAAATCTGATATTTAGAGACTACATTTTGGGTAAAACGTGTTATTTTAGGTTGAATTGACATAGCAAAGGTATTTTTAAACCAACTTTAAAATTACTAAAGGATCATCAATTTAAATAGCGTATACCATCTTTTTACGAAAAATACTTTTATTCGGTTTTTGATTGCTAATAGTTTAAAAAAAAGCACTTAAAATACGTATTCTATATCTCAAACTTAACTTATAAGTAACGCTTGCCTTAATATACTCACGGGATGTAATGCAGTACGTTGTGTACCATCTTTTATTTGATGTCTACAGCTAGTCCCACTGGCAGAAACAATAACAGAAGTATCTGCTTTACGTATCGCGGGGAATAACGTCTGTTCTGCCATTTGCATACTTACCTCATAATGCTCTTTTTCATACCCAAAACTACCTGCCATCCCACAGCAACCTGAAGGAATGATGGTCGGTGTAAAATTTTTAGGAAGATTCAATATCGTAAACGTATGTATGGTAGAAGACAATGCTTTTTGGTGGCAATGACCGTGTATTTTCACTACTTTTTCTTCGTTTGTAAATTGTGATGCTGTAATATTCTCGTTTTCAATTTCTTGATTCAAAAATTCTTCAATCGTAAAAGAGTGTTTCGCTAGGTGTTTTGCTGCTTCTACATCATCGGCGAGTCGTGCGTATTCATCTCTAAATGTGAGTATCGCAGATGGTTCTATCCCAACACAGACAGCGGTTTCTGAAACTTTATTTTTTAAAATAGCAATATTTTTGTTGGCTAATACTTTCGCCTGATCTAAGAATCCTTTAGAGATATAAGTTCGCCCGCTTTCTAAACCTTGAATACATTCCACTTCATATCCCAATCCTACGAGTAACTCGTATGCATCTTTTCCTATGCCTCCATCTAGGTATTGCGTAAACTCATCTATATATAAAAGTACTTTTCTTGTTGTTGTTTCCGCTTTCGTACTTCGACTAGGCACTTCGACAGGCTCAGTGTGACACTCAGTATAAACTTCTTCGTCATTATATGACTTAAAAGCGGACTCAGCCTTAAACACATCCAATCTAGGTAAAGATCGTTTTTGTGCAACGCCCAATGATTTCTTTGCAAGCCCCCCTGTTACTTTAAGTAAACCATTATATAACCAAGGCGCCTTTGCTCCTATACGGTTTATACGTGTAGTATGGGCAAAAAGTTTGGTACGTAATGAACTTCCGTGTGACTTCTGATACTGGTATTCAAATTCTGCTTTTAAGGTAGCAACATCTACATTACTAGGACACTCGCTGGCACAGGCTTTACAACTCACACATAGATCAAATACTTCTTTGAGTTCTGGATGATCAAAAGGGTTTGCTTTTTCTGATGTGGTTAGAAATTCACGCAATGCATTAGCTCTGGCTCTTGTGGTATCTTTTTCGTTTCGAGTGGCTCTATAACTAGGACACATTGTACCTCCAGCACTAGGAAGCTTACGACAATCCCCACTGCCGTTACATTTTTCTGTAGATCGTAAGATGCCTTCTTGATCAGAGAAATCGAGAAGTGTTTCTATAACAGGTTCTTCTCTGTCAATTTCATACCGTAATGATTGATCCATAGGCAACGGATCGACGATCTTTCCTTTATTAAAAACGGACTGCGGGTCAAACGTGTATTTTATTCTTTTTAGGAGTTCGTAATTAGCTTCTCCTATCATAAATTCTATAAACTCAGATCGCACAATACCGTCACCATGTTCTCCACTCATGGAGCCTTGATAAGACTTTACTAGTTGGGCAACATCGGTGGTGATTTTCCTAAAGAGCGAAACATCTTGTGACTCTTTAAGGTTTAGAATAGGACGTAAATGTAATTCTCCAGCGCCAGCATGTGCATAATACACCGCTTCTTGTTTATAGTCATCCATAATCGCTGTAAAATCATCGATATACGTTGACAGATCTTCAAGAGCAACAGCGGTATCTTCTATACACGCCACTGCTTTACGATCACCGATCATATTTCCCAACAAGCCTAAACCTGCTTTACGTAACTCCATCGCCTGATCAATCTGATCTCCTTCTAGCATAGGATATGCATATGAAAGCCCTGAAGCTTCAATAGCTGCTATAAGTGCTTTTGCTTGAGATCGCGCCTTTTCTATCGTAGTATCGCGTACTTCTAACGTAAGAATAGCGGCAGGATCTCCTTCTATAAAAAATCGATTCTTAACTTGTGTTCGGTTCTCTTTTGTACAATCCAGAATGACTTTGTCCATCATCTCGCAGGTATACAAGTCATGTTTCATTGTGAGTGCCACTGCTTTTAAACATGCTGGTAATGTCTTAAAATGTGCTGCGACAAGGATGCCGTGCGCTGGCGGTAATGGATCTAGTTGTAATGTAATTTCTGTTGTAAACGCAAGTGTACCTTCGCTTCCTGCTAATAAAGCGCATACATTTAATGGATCGCCTTCTGTGGTAAACGGTTGCTGATCTATAAGAGCGTCTACCGCATAGCCTGTATTACGTCTATGAATTTCTGGTTTTGGAAATTCAGATCGGATTTGTTGCTGTGTTTCTGGGGAAGATAATTCCTCTTGGAGTGTTTTATAGATGGTTCCTTCTAGAGTGGGCAATTGGCATTTTTCGCGAAAGCGTGTTTCTGATAGGGGTTCAAAAGTAGCTTCGTTCCCATCACTAAGTACGGTTTTTAATCGGATGACTTTATCGCGGGTAACTCCATATTTAATAGAGGTCGTCCCAGAAGAGTTATTACCGACCATTCCTCCCATCATACAACGGTTTGCGGTAGAGGTATTGGGTCCAAAAAAGAGTCCGTGGGGTTTTAGGTATTCATTTAACTCATCTCGAATGACTCCAGGCTGCACAGTTACCTGACGTTTTTCTACATCAAAATCAATAATCTTAGTGAAATGTTTGGAGACATCTACAATAATACCATCGCCTACGCATTGCCCTGCGAGTGAGGTTCCAGCGGTACGAGGAATTAAGGTTGTATTATTTTTTGATGCAAAGACAACCAAATGCTGTATATCGCTCGTATCTTTTGGGTACGCCACCGCTTGGGGAACTTTTCTATATACGGAAGCATCTGTTGCATAAATGTGTTTATGAAGTGCATCTGTATGAAGTTCTCCTGAAAGTTGGCTTGATAATTGTTTAAAGAGCATAAGCATATAATCAAAAATACATCAAAATTTTATGGTGTATCCTACGTTATAAAAACATAACTACTAATATCAATATAAAACTCAACTTATGAAGAAAACGCTTTTTAGTATCGTCTTATTTTTAGGAATTGTAGCTTCTATGCAAGCGCAAGAAATTTCTGGAAATGCTATAGGAATTCGTATAGGAGACAATGATGGTTTTGGGACTGAGGTCAACTATCAACGTGCTTTAGGAGACAATAACCGTTTAGAATTAGGGCTCGGATGGCGAAGTGCAGATAACTTTAATGCTATACGTCTTACAGGTTTATACCAATGGGTATGGAATCTAGATGGAAATTTTAACTGGTATGCAGGTGTTGGTGCCGCCGCTGGTACTTTTGACTTTGATGATGGGTTTGTTGGAGATAGAGATATTGATGAGTTCTTCGTAAATGCAGCAGGAGTTGTCGGAATTGAATATGATTTTGATATTCCACTACTGTTATCCTTAGATTTTAGACCTGAGATAGGCCTTATTAATGATATAGATGATAGTTTAGAATTTGATATTGCTTTAGGTATTCGATATCAGTTTTAAGTTGTGTCTGAATAAGACGTAAGACCGCTTCGCTGTAAGACGTAAGACTCATTGTTAATCAGACATTAGTAAATGAGAATATATTTCACAAAAAAACCGAGATGAATATCTCGGTTTTTTTGTGTCGTGTTTAAATAAGAGTGTTTTTTATAGTTTGCACTTTTCTTTTTTTCATTGCCAAAAAAAGAAACAGATTCCTGCCTTCGCAGGAACAAGAGTCTAGGCTAGCGAAAGGTTGTCTAAATGCGTGTAAGATTATAAACTACACCTTATTCACCAATACTTTTTCATATAGTTCTTCATACAATGGTACGATATTGTGTATATCAAACTTGCCTGCTTCTCGCTTAGCATTGTCTTTAAACTTGCGCAATATTTTATCGTCTTGTAGGATACGGATGGCATTTTGAGCCATATCTGCAATATTTCCTACGTTAGAAAGATATCCTGTGACGCCTTCTATATTTACTTCTGGAATTCCGCCTGCATTACTAGATACGACAGGTACTTCATTAACCATGGCTTCTAATGCTGCAAGTCCAAAACTCTCTGCTTCTGAAGGCAGAAGGAAGAGATCTGAAAAACACAAGATCTTATCTATCTCATTACTGTTTCCTAAAAAACGTACTTTATCTTCGATTCCTAGTTCTTTTACGCGTTGCTCTGCTCCTTCTCTTTCGGGTCCTTCACCTACCATGAGTAGTTTTGCAGGCAATTCAAGCTGTACTCTATAGAATACTTCGATCACATCTTGAATTCGTTTTACCTTTCTAAAGTTACTAATATGGGTAATAATGCGTTCTTCATCATGTGCCATTAACTCTCGTTGACAATCGGTAAATTTATTATTAGTCGCCTCTACATCAATAAAGTTAGGCACAACATCTATATGTCTTGTAATATCAAAAAGACGTAAGGTATCGGTTTTAAGACTTTCTGAAACCGAGGTTACCACATCACTTTTATTGATACTAAAACTCACCGCTGGACGATAGAATGGGTGACTTCCTACCAGTGTGATATCTGTCCCGTGAAGGGTTGTTACCATAGGGATATGGATTCCTTCTTCCTTTAACATCTCTTTAGCCATATATCCTGCATACGCATGTGGTATCGCATAATGTACGTGCAGAATATCAATCCCGTGTTTCTTTATAATACGCACTAATTTACTTGAGAGTGCCAACTCATACGGTTGATAATGAAACAATGGATAATCTGGTACGTTTACCTCGTGAAAATGAATTCGTTCATTAAGTAATGCGAGTCTTACGGGTTGTTTATAGGTAACGAAGTGAACTTCGTGTCCTCTTTTGGAGAGGGCTATCCCTAACTCTGTGGCTACTACCCCACTTCCTCCAAAGGTTGGATAACAAACTATAGCAATTTTCATTTAATTTTCTTTTTTTTGCTTTCGCGAAAGCGTACTATTCAATAATAGATTCATAAATGGCTTCTTGGATTCTTGTACGCAATCCAGAAGTGACTAATTTACGATTTTCCATAGCAGGAAATGTACGATTAGATAAAATACGATATCAAATCATGCTAGTTTTAACATCTTTTTAGAAAAACGTCCCACAAGAAATCTAACGTTATTATTTTTTCTTTTATAAACAGCAAACTACTTGTTAATGAAATAGAAAATCACTCTACAATTTAGAAATAATAGAAGCTATCGTTGTAATATTCTTAAAAATGAGGGATCTTTGAATTATATATTTGATAATGAA
>JBLHOX010000150.1:0-7287 GCA_047623725.1 Dokdonia sp.
AATGAACTACCTCGATGCAAGCATACGAGGTATCAAATCCCAAAAGGAGAAAATCACAAATTCCAAAAAAAAAGAAAAATACGATGCAAGCATCAAGGAATTAAACCCTAAGAGATTAAATCTATAGGTAATCGTTAGATATAGACTTGTATAAGATATCGATTCCCTATAGAAAATTACATAGTACACGTTGCTACCCATAGTGTGGGTTATATCATTTAAAAATTAAAATATGCTAGAAAAAACAATAGAATACGCAACAAATAGACATAAAAAAGTCAATCATAAATACGGGAGTAAAGATTATTCTTTTCACCTAAATATGGTCTACGAAGTTGCAGAGACCTTTATTTATTTAGTAGACGAGAAAGAAAGAGAACATGTGTATTGCGGGTGCTGGGTTCATGATATCATAGAGGATGCAAGAGAAACGTACCAGGATGTATTAGAAAACACAAACAAAACCATTGCTGAACTTGCGTATGCGCTTACCAATGAAAAAGGTAAAAACAGGAGTGAAAGAGCGAATGACAAGTATTATAAAGAAATGCACGATACGCCAAATGCTGTTTTTATAAAATTTTGTGACCGAATTGCAAACATGACAAACTCAAAAGAACAGCATTCTAAAATGTTTGAGAAGTATAAAAAAGAGAACGAGAACTTCATCAAAAAGCTTTACCAACCTGAATTAACAGATATGATACAGCACATTGATAAATTATTGAATTAACGCGTTTAGAATTTTGGAGTAGATAACATAAAAATTAGTCGTGTCCAACTAAGACATAAGACCGCTTCGCTGTAAGACATAAGACGTAAGACAAATTGTTTATGACTTGACAACTAACTGTACATAAATATGATTTCTTCAAGTCTGTCTAAAATACTAATGTCAAGGACACGTAGGGTTTATTCATTAAAAAGCCTGTATAATACCTACTTTATATAGCCCAAATAGATGTATATAAATTTTAATCAGACACTAGTGAAAAAAATAGTTGAAAGTTGAAATTTTCACCTCAATTCTAAAGGAAGAACTGAAAATTTAAGCACAAAAAAAAACAGTAGGTAGAAAAAATCTAACTACTGTTTCATAAAATTAACTATCTATATAGTCCCCCAACTTTATAATAGTTATGTAGTAAAACGATCGTATTTACTACATAGCTATTTTACATCAAGTTAATCTTGTGCCTGTTTTGGAATATTACATCCCATTCCATTCCATGAAAATCGTCCTGCTGGTAATGCTTCTTCTACCGAAATGAGTGGCAAAAAGACTTCTGCATCCATAGCAACTTCACCTCCTTGGGTATTTAATCCAAAAATAATTAGCTCCTGTATTAGGAACACTTACGGCAGCATCTACTTGTTCTCTAGTGATAATGTCTCTTCCAGCATAGATTTTTGCCCATCGTTCTGCTACAGGAATACTTATCAATAATCCTTGATTTCCATCACTTTCTTCATGTACTAACGTGGCTTCATCTATCATATCTTCAGCGGCCATTTTATCATTTATTTCTTTGTAGTCGTATTTTGAATTTCCACTAAAGAGATTGTTCATCATTTTAAGCTTTGCGCCTTTATTATAAATTCCTCCCATATGTCCATATCCTAATGCATTATTAAATACATCGGCGGTTAGGTTACTATCAAATGCCATGGCATCTCCTCCATAAGAAGCAATCGCATCATGCTTCCAGGTAAATAGACAGGTATTATTGGTTATTGTAAAATGAGGAATTACAGAATCATCAGATCCCATATACCCGGTACGTGCATGAATCCCATATCCCGTGTTGTTTATGGTAAAGTTATTTTTAATCGTTCCTTTTCCTCCTTTAAATACACGTACAGATATAGCACCTTCTGTTGGCGCTGTGTTCATCACCACACAATTTTGTACCGTAACATTGGTATAATGGCTTGCTACAATCACAATCCCTCCAGATTCTGGTGATGGGTTTTGTTGTGATTTAGGGCTTGCCTGACGACGTATGGCTAAATTTTCATTTTTATGATATCTGTTACGGGGTCCGTTATCTACAATAATACCCGCGACAACAATGTTTCCTCCGGTAGACTTCTGTCCATTACTTTCTCGCTGCTGATCGGTACGAATATAAATTCTAGGATCTGTCAATTTCATATATTCATTAACTCCTGTAAAGATTGTTTTATGGGCATCCCAAGGATCTCTGGTTGAAAATGTAACATCATATCCTCCATAAATTTGAACAGGTACATTAATTTCATCTGCTCCTCTTTTTCCTTTACTCATATAGATCCCTTCTGCAATATGAATACGATCATTAGGTTTGAGTAAGTGAATGATATTTCCTAAATCTTTTGCTGGACGTTCTTTGGTTCCTAATTTACCAGATCCGGTTGTTTTACTCACATACCAGTCTCGTCCTTCATTTGAAAAGTTAGGAGAGGTTTGTGAACTTCCCACAAAATACGTTAGAAGCAATAGACAAAAAGTGAGATGTTTGATTTGTTTTTTCATTGTATTAAAATTTAGTACTGTTATATAATCAGGACTTAACTGTTCTTCAATGAATAAAGCTATCAGGATTACGCTACATATCTAGTATTTATTTAGTGAATGGGGTGAATTAATTAGTGAATGCGGTATCTGGTTTCAAGAACTACTTGAAATTCAACCCAGATTATGCAATAGAAAATCTAGGTTTAAGAAATTCTAGGAAATAAAAGATGCTGCATCTAAGGCAAAGAAACGTATTTACTTATATGTATTGCTAGGGTACGCTTTCGCGAAAGCTATAAAAAACATTTCTTACATATAATATCACTTAAAACTTAAAATAGCAGACATAATTAGTTTTTAGAGCACCTAATACCTCAGGATAAAATAAAACTGTAGCTAAGGCTATGATTTGATTTTCTACTTCATCTAGGCACACTAAAATTCAAATTCTTTTTATCCGATTTTAAATTATAATTGGTATAAGGCGATATATTAGTGTACGCCTATTTTATTGAGAGGAAATTTAAGTGTTTTCTCTAATTTTCCATTGGTATAGTATCTCCAAGTCCCGTGTTTTTTATTGTCTTTATAATTTCCTTCACGCATGATGGTGCCGTCAAGATCATATAATTTAACAGGACCGTGTAGTTTTCCATCTACATGGGTATAGGTTTTTACAACGACTCCTTTTTCAGAATAATGTGTTTCTGTTCCACTTTCTTTTCCTTCTATATACACCATACGTTGTGCAACAGCTCCATTCTCAAAATAAACAACACGTTCTCCATCTAAGAAGTTATTTTTATACATCTCTTCTGTCATAATAGCTGTACCATCTTGATGATAATATACCCATTTTCCTTCTCGAGAACGTTGCTTCATTTTACCTTCACTCACTTTTTTTCCAATGGTGGTATAAAAAATGACATCCAAAAGTTCATTTCCTTCCGTATAGATTTTTACTGCGGTTGGGTGTCCTCCTATTTTATCATAAAATTTAAATGTCCCTACTTCCTTTCCGTGATCAAATGTCCCTTCATATCGTAACTGCTTTGATCCTTCATAAAACTTATGCCAGGGACCATGCTTTTTACTATTAGTATCAGTTTTGTTAAATTCTTGAGCATTTCCAAGAAAACACGAACAAAAGACAATAAAAATTAAAATTTGTTTAACCATTTTATAGGGTGTTGAACTATTTTTTTATCAATGATACACATATCTTTGCAAAGATATAATGTATAATTAATTATGAGAAATAAAATACATACTACTAAGATAATATTCCTAATGATAACGGCAATAGGGATCATTTCTTGTACTGACAGTGATGATAATGATAATATCATAGATAACACACCTAGTAATACGATTCTAGATCTTGTTATTAACGATGCTAATTATAGTTCTTTCCTTGCAGCTTTAAATCAAACAGGTGTGAATGCTACCATTGCAGGCAGTGGTGATTTTACGGTTTTTGCTCCTACGAATACTGCTTTTGAAGCTTTTTTAGGCGGAACCGCTATTGAGGATATAGACAATGCAATCCTGACACAACTAGTTTTAAATCATATCATTAATACAGAGTTATTTGCTGCTGATCTTACAACAGGGTATCAAAAAACCATTGCTACTGAAGATGCTACAAATGCAAATATAGATATGTATATAGATACCTCTAATGGTGTTATTATAAATAGTCAATCTACAGTAATAGCAGCAAACATAGAGGCTGACAATGGAGTATTACATGAAGTAGACATGGTTATCAACACACCTACAATTAATACATTTGTAACCATAGACCCATCTTTAAGTTCCTTAGAAGCTGCATTAACAGACGAAGGGAATACTGTTTTTACAGATTTGTTATCTGATACAACGTTAGATCTTACATTATTTGCTCCTACAAATGAAGCATTTACTACTTTTCTAGATGGTGCCATGTTAAGTGATATTGATAATGGTGTACTTGGTCAAGTGCTTTCAAATCACGTAATTCCTAGTACTGTTGCTATATCTTCTGCATTAAGTAATTCATATATCAACACTGCTGCAATATTCAATGGAGATATGAATGTGCCTATTACGATGTATGTAAATACAGATAACGGGGTTTTACTTAATGGAGCTTCTTCTGTAACACAAGCAGATATTGTAACTTCAAATGGAGTGATACATATTGTAGATACCGTTGTACCTCTTCCAGATGTGACTACTTTTATATTTTCAGATCCTAATTTTTCTAGTTTATTAGAAGGTATTCTTGCTGATCCAAATACAGATTACATCACAGCATTACAATCCCCTATAGGAGATGGAGCTACTCCATTTACTGGTTTTGCACCTACTAATGATGCTTTTGCAGACTTATTTACAGATCTTAATGTGACTGGTATATCTGATATCCCTCTTATGGATTTATCTGCTATTATAGAGCTTCATAATATAGTTAATATGAATATCAGAGCAGACGAGTTAATCGCTATGGATGGTATGAGCTTTATCACTTTTTCTGGAAGTGAAATTACTATAGATGCTACGACACCAGCTATCATAGGCCCTGATGGAGAATCTAGTCTATTACTTATGACTGATTTACAAACAACAAATGGTGTCATACATACTATAGATAGAGTGTTAAGGGATTAGAAGTACATAATCATAAGTAAAAAAAGCTTCGATATATTTAATATATCGAAGCTTTTTTATTGATATTACATTGGTAAATGTTGTTTTAACAACAGATTACATTCTTTCTTATAAAGGACTGTTTCCAAATTTTATCATAAAACTAAACTAGTTAACATCCAAAGGTTTATTTCCTACCGTATATATTTTGATTGTAGTAAGAAGTGCTTCTTTTGTGGTGTAAAATTTAAAATACACTACGCTACTTGTATTATTTTAACGCTCTATGATAGAGCTATCATTTTATGAATTTCAATTAAAAACTACACTAATATAATATGGGATTTATAATTTGTTTAATTTTTTTAACTTTATTTTAAACATAAAGTTGTTTAACTTTTTTATATTTACACTAAACAAGCATAAAACTATGAAAACATTTTTTAATTATGCAAGAATAGCAATCATAGCTATAGCGTTTACAGGAATCATTTCTTGTGGAGACGATGATGATAATGGTAACGTTATTGACAACACTCCAAGTAATACTATTGCAGATATTGTGACTAACAATCCTGATTTTAGTTCTTTATTAGGAGCTTTACAACAAACTGGACTTGATGCGACACTTTCTGGTAGTGGAAACTTTACCGTTTTTGCTCCTACAAATACTGCTTTTGACGCATTCTTAGGAGGAACTGCTCTTGAAGATATAGATAATGATGCGTTAACACAAATTTTATTAAACCACGTTCTTAATGTAGAGCTTATGTCTACAGATCTAACAACTGGGTATCAGAAAAATTTAGCTACTGAGGCATCTACAAATGCAAGTATAGATATGTATATAGACACTACAACTGGTGTTGTTATTAATGGTCAATCAACAGTAACAACTGCAGATGTAGATGCAGACAACGGTATTATACATATAGTAGACACCGTTATAGATCTTCCTACAATTGTCACTTTTGCAACTACAAATCCTGCGCTTAGTTCTTTAGTTGCTGCACTTACTGATGAAGGGAATACTACTTTTGTAGACTTACTCTCTGATACTGACGGGGATTTTACTGTATTTGCTCCTACCAATGATGCTTTTACAACATTTTTAGATGGTGCAATGCTAAGTGATGTTAATAATGATGTCCTTACACAAGTATTATCTAATCACGTAATCCCTGGAACGGTTGCTATATCTACTGCTTTAAGTAATTCGTATGTAAGTACTGCGGCTGTATTTAATGGAGATGCAGATGCGTCTATAAGTATGTATATTAACACTGACAGCGGAGTAACGTTAAATGGAGTATCGAATGTAGCTCAAGCTGATATCGTAGCTGTAAATGGGGTTGTACACGTAGTAGACACCGTAATCGGATTACCTGATGTAACTACATTTGCTATTGCAGATCCCACTTTTTCTTCACTAGTTGCTGCATTAACAGCTGATGCTTCTTTTGGATATGTAGCAGCATTACAAACACCTAATGGAACAGATCCTGCTCCTTTCACTGTGTTTGCACCTACCAATGATGCTTTTGCAGCATTACTTACAGATTTAGGGCTTACAGCACTAGATGAAGTACCTGTTGGTGTACTTGCCGCAACACTAGAATTACACGTAGTCCCAGCTGCAAATGTTAGAGCTGAAGATCTTGCTGGAATAGATGGTACTGCTGTAACAACATTAGGTGGTGGAGATATCACTATAGATGCAACCACACCTGCTATTATAGATCCTGATGGAGGTTCTAATGAAATAATTGTAACAAATGTACAAGCTGTAAACGGAGTGATACATGCAATCAACCGTGTTATAAGAGATTTATAATCCATAATTAGTCCCCCCCCCATTACTGACACAATCTTTACGAATGAACTACCCCGAGGCAGAGCCATCGAGGTATCAAGCGGAAAAAACTTATTTTTAGTTTTATGAAAACTATCCGTTTTCAAACTTTCCTCTTTGACCCCGAGGTAGAACCTCGAGGAATTCTATAGATTAATGACACGCAAACGTCAGTATGGTAAAGAGGCTGTCTAAAAACAATTTAGGCGGTCTTTTCTATTTTGAACATTTTGCTTCTTTCAGTTCTTAAATCCGTTATTGAGTTATTTGTTAAGAGTTAAAAGTATGGCTAGCGATGTTTACATCG
>JBLHOX010000151.1:0-7262 GCA_047623725.1 Dokdonia sp.
CTTGGTAATCTAGTTTAGCCACCCTATCCATGTTTTGTCCTGTGACATAAATAAAGTTGGCGTCTATCACCAGTTCATGAGTAGAGCATTTTTGGTCACTCGGCCAGTTGAGTGGATATTCTGTAATATTTCCAAGGGTTTTTATAGAAGTAGAAGGGGTGTGGTCGTGTTTCATGATTGTTATTCAATGAGTTATGTGTCCTTAAATGTAAGAATAAAATAGGGTGCTAACTCTTTAAACGTTGGTTTTTTGGAGTTCGCTCCTGCCTGCCGGCGAGGCAGGTTCGCGAAAATGTATACGGGATTACGGGAAGCCGTAAGATAAGAATGGCTATAATCTGTATTTTTCTTTTTATATTTAAAGAATTGATAGTCAGTTAGATTTATTGATGGATATAATTAAAAAAGAATCAAATAAATGAATAATCAGCCAAAAATATTTATTGGCTCCTCAAGTGAAGGGAAGGACGTAGCTTATGCAATTCAGGAAAACCTTGAAGGCATTGCAGAAGTGACAATTTGGGATCAAGATATATTCAAATTATCAAATAATTATCTAGAAGACTTATTAAAAAGTCTTGATAAATTTGATTTTGCAATCCTTGTTTATACAAATGATGACAAAGCCTTAATAAGAGGAGATGAAAGATCAATACCAAGAGATAATGTTGTTTTTGAAACTGGACTATTTATGGGTAGACTCGGGAAAGATAGAGTCTACTTTGTAACTCCTAAAGGAATTAGTGATTTTCATTTATTAAGTGATTTATCTGGAATATCTTATGGGCAATATAATTCTAAAAGAGAAGACTCTAATCTGAATGCGGCCTTAGGGCCATTCTGTAATAAGGTTAAAAAGAAAATAATGAAAGAACCTATTAGAGCTATAACCAATAAGTTCAAAATAGTACTTAAAGATCGAGAGGAGTTAGAAAAGTCAGAGCAAAATTATAAATGTAAATGCATTAAGAGTAATGATGATACAGGTGAGATCGTTGAAGAGAACGCCGATATAAAATGGGAACCTGGAGGATTAACAGTTACTTTGAGAAATATTAATCCGATACAATTAGTACAACTTCACGTAACTGACTCCAAGAGAAAAATAAATATGAGTACTGAATATTTTTCTCCAACATATTCAATTCGTGAATTGAACCCATTAAAAACTGAAGATCATGAATAATTTAAGATTAAGAAATAAATGGGAATACAAAGGTAATAATCGTTGGAATTGGGGGGTCTTCATTGATGATGATAACTCTGGTAAATTAAAGGATATTACATTCGTAGAATATGTTTTACATCCTTCCTTTCCAAATCCTAGAAGGATAGAAAAGAATCAAAAAGAAAATTTCATCCATTGGACTAATGGGTGGGGAGTGTTTCTAGTTAAAGCATTCGTTCATACTAAATCTGGAAAAAGAATTAAGTTGGAACATCATTTAGAATTAAAACATGAACCAATTAAAGGCGAGTCAAATTAATCAAAGAGAACTTTATTAAACAATTAGCTCTGGATAAAGAGTATGCTATGATTTTAACACTTAAGCAAAAGACATAGCATCACTAGATTTTGAGATGGAAAGATATCTACGATTGGCGCAATTACTTCTAGAAGACGTAGCAAAAGAACTTAAGGAGAAGAGTTAGTTATTGCTATTAGAAAAGTATCTATCATATTTTATTTAAAATAAGCCCTCACTGTTATAGTTAGGGGTGGTCTCGCATTTTTTTTATGCGCTTATGGTAAATCGGTATAATTTTTATGTAATATTTTATTTTAGGTACTTGATTATCAGTTTAAAACTAATAAATTAAAGTGGTTTTTTGAGTAATAAGTATAGTGTTAAAAAAATCATAATGTTAAATTACTTAGATTTTTTTAAAAAGGGCAAATAGATCATTTTCATTCTTTGTAAGAGAAAAGAATGAGATAATTAAAGCCAAGATTGCTATGATTTGATCTATAGACATATTATAAATATACAAAAAATAACAGAATCATACCTTTTGGTTTTATAGTTTGGAAAATCCTATTATAAAATTATTAAAAAGCTCTTGTAGTATTATTGCATTAAAGATTAAAAACGTGATAATGTTATAGAAGCATAGCTACCACTATCATCTAAAAGCTCTTATTCTTTTAATGAGGCTTTTTGATATTTTAGGGTGTAACAATTTTAGCTTTAGAAGACAAACTAGGTAATACTTTTTAAATATAATTTATGTTTGATAAAACCACAATAAAACAAAGTCCAAACCTTTATGATGATCTAGGTAATATCGCAGAATCGGCTTTGTTTTATAAAGAAGTCAACTTTGTTTGTAATCCTTCTTTTTTTAAATACCTGATTGACCATAAAGAAGTAGATGCAATTCTAGAGTTAATGGATACAGGTAGAATTAAAATTCTTCTAGAAAATAATATGATAGCAACTTCACATAAAACAAATCTTCCAAACAACTTTTGCTATAATCCAGTAATTTGGAGTTCTGGAGATGTTTCTGATCGCTTGGAAAGAGTTATATATGAAACTACACAGAGGTCTGGTTACAGCAGAAGGTTGTCAAAAAAAATAATTGATAAAAGTGAAAGGGTATTGTATCCAATAGATGTAATTAATTACGTAAAACAAGATCTAAAAGATCAAGTCTATCTTAAAAGAATAGTTTCTTCTGTAATACAAGATTTTGATCCAGCAATTTCTATAGCTCCAGAAGAGATTAATATAAAAGTAAATAAGTTAAAAGATGGCTATACGATAACTACAAATTTAGACTTAGAAAGAATATCAAATAAATTTATAAATAAACATCCTATAAATGCGCAATCAATTCTTTATAAAATATTAAATGCAAGAATTGATTCAACATTGGTAAGTGGTTTAAAAAGTGATCTAGTGACAAGCCCTATAATAACATCAATGATAAACCTAAAAGTAAATGATGTTATAAATAGATCTGCAGACAGCTTGAAACAAATAGATTCTTTTTCTGATGTGTATTTGCATGATGGTAAAAAGGTTAGTAATGTTATTAGTTCAGGGGAGCGTAGTTTGTTAGATTTTATAAAGGTCTTAGAAAAAGGGGAGAAGTTTCAAGATTGGGTATTTGATATTAATGATGGAGAAAACTTATTACGAGAATATAATAATGCTATCTCAAAAGACACTTGGATAGATAAGCTTCCAGGTAAATCTTTTAGGTGGTCTATTTTTACTGGAACTGGTCTGGTTTTAGATTTACTAGGAACAGGAGCTGTTGGTACAGTAATTGGTTTCGGAATAAGTGCTGCGGATCAATTTTTGCTAGATAAAATTATAAAAGGATGGAAGCCAAATTCTTTTGTTAATGGTGATCTTAATAATTTTTTAAAGAATAAATAACTTTACTCCTAAATGAGAGATATTACAAATAAAGACTTTATCCATCTAGCTCAATGTCCCATCCTGTTTTAGGTATTCAAGAAACCTTTAAAAGCACATCAACAGTGACATCTAGCCCTTGCGCTATTTTTATTAAGGTAAGTAAGCGAGGATTCGTTTTTCCATTTTCAATCATATATAATTGGGTTCGCCCAATACCACAATCAAAGGCAAATGATTTCTGGTCAATGCCTTTTTCTTCTCGTAGTTGCTTGATTTTGGCACCTAGCTTTAGGAAATATGTTTTTTCTTTCGCGTTCACTATACCGAATATCTATAAATATTTTATATACTGTGTTCGGAATAACGAACATTATAATTGTGAGCCAATTTAGAAAATTAAAAATCTATCAAAAATTTAGAATCCGCCGGTGGGACCATACCACCGTTCCTGAGATTAGACTCGAAGGAAAATGGTTACAAGCATTGGGTTTTGAAGAAGGAAAAGAAATAAAAGTCAAGCAACAAAAAAACAAACTCACAATCACCCTCGCTGAGAAGAGATCACGGTAGGATAAAGAGAAAAGAAAAGCGAACCGAAGTCCGCTTTTTAATTTAGCAAAGATCTTGTCTACAATCATAGAAACAAGCACTAAATTCTTCTTTGGTTTGAAAATTTTGTGATCGACAAAAATCTACGCATACTGAGCAAAATAAACGAGAACCTCCTTGAATTAGCTTTTGTTCTTGTTTACTTAATGGTGAACCTAAGTTTGAAATGTTTTTTAACATAATAATAATTTTTAAGATTAATAATACACCTAAGCTAATTAAAATATTTAATAATCAGATAGTTGCGGTAAACCCATAATTCATTAATACTGTAGAATATGAAATATTTTAAAATATCAATACAATAGTTAAATCTAAATCTTAAAGACTTGCCTTTTACTAAAAAAACATAATTATTATCGGGTGGCGAAAAACTTATTATTTGGCTTTGTTCAGAAATCGAAGATTTAGATCAAAGCCTGCTTTTTAAGTATAAAACTTTTAAAGGAATGAAGCCACGAGTTGAATTAGAAGAATTAAAGGAATATTGCTAAATATTTAAGAGAAATTAAAATTGTGATTGCTGATTAGATCTTCAAAAGCACATCCACACCCACATCAAGCCCGTTCGCTATTTTCATCAAGGTAAGTAAGCGAGGATTTGTTTTTCCATTTTCAATCATATACAATTGCGTTCGCCCAATGCCACAATCAAAGGCAAATGATTTTTGGTCAATGCTTTTTTCTTCTCGTAGTTGCTTGATTTTGGCACCTAACTTTTGGAAATATGTTTTTTCTTTCGCGTTCACTTATACCGAACATCAATAAATACTTTATATATTATGTCCGGAATAACGAACATAATAATTGTGAGCCAATTTAGAAAACTTAAAATCTATCAAAAATTCAGAATCGGTCGGTGGGACAATACCATTGTTCCTGAAATTAGACTGGAAGGAAAATGGTTACACGCATTGGGTTTTGAAGAAGGAAAAGAAATAAAAGTCAAGCAACAAAAAAATAAACTCACGATTACCCTAGCTGAGAGGGAGTAACTATGTTTAACGTGATTTCCCTTCTCTTTCTTCAGTATACGACAGAATGTAAGTTCTAGGCAAGATGAAGCCTTGGAAATGACAAAACGTGAGCTTTGGACGAGGAGCAGTAATAGAAGTAATCTATTATGTTTTTTCGCTTTAAGCGAAAAAATACCTAAGAAATTGAAGACCCATACGTTCCTATTTTGAAATAGAAATCACACGCATAAAAAGTATCTTTTCTTTTGGTTCTGTTTTCTTTGGAGAAGCATAAAAAATGAACAAGAAACATAATCATACATCGATTAAGTCAAATCCCTTTCTAACCTCATGCTTATAACCAGTAACTATATGAGACAAGTCGCATACAAGCATAAAACAGAACATTTAAAGAGTCGTTATGTCCCATAGATCTAAGTAAGACCTTTTTGAATAATAAGATGTCCAGAAACCTTTAGATTGTGCTTAAGGAGTGCATCCAAAATAATGTGCGTTTATACATCCCCGCGACTGCACGTTTGTAATGCAAGACTATAAAAAACAAAAAACGGATTCAACTTTTTATAGTTGAACCCGTTGAAATGGTACGTTGTATAATAAGTACAGAAATTACAGTTTTCACCAAAGAATAAAGGAGAAGAAAGCGGCTTTCTTAAATATTAATGTACTATTCATTTCTATTAACAAGCCGTTGAGCATGCAGTTCTAGTTGCTAAACCCTGGCACCCTTGAACATTAGAGCCTTCTTAAGCAAATTCAGGACCAAAACCACCTTGTACTCTCGTAGCAGTAAGGTTTGAAATAGTATTCTTGTGTAAAGACAAAGATTTTAGATGCTTCTTTTTCATAAAATGTATATGTATAAGGTTAATAATATTACAACATACTAAAAATGAATCACTTCTATTTCATAAGCAGAGGCACAATCAGTATGACCAGATGGTGTGTAAGTATATAAGGTCTTAGATCAATTTTCACCAAAAACAAAGGAGAAAGAAAGTGGCTTCTTAAATAGGAATGTATTATTCATTTCTATCCACAAGCATTTGAACATGCGGTTCTCGTAGCTGCACCTTGACAACCTTGAGCAGTAGAGTGTAGCTCCTCAAAAGCGACACCACCTAGTACTTTCATAGCAGTAAATCTTGAAATCGTACTCTTGTTTAAAGACAAAGATTTTTGATTCTTCTTTTTCATGCTTATTTATATTTATAAGGTTAATAATACAGCAATATACTAAAAATTGAATAACCTCAATTCCATAAACAGAGACACAATAATTACGATCTGATGTTGTATATAAAAGGTCTTAAATCAAATTTTAATGAAAATTACAGTTTTCACCAAAAACAAAGCAGAAAGTAAATTTAAAATCTATCAAAAACCCAAAACCCGAAGGTAAGATCATACCACCGTTCCTGAAATTAGATTGGAAAGATCGTGGTTAAAAAAACTTGGTTTTGAAGAAAAAGAGCAAAACAAAAGTGAGGCAAGCTCGCTAAAAGTAAGATTTAAAGACTTACACAATATTGCCCTTGTCTAGGGCCGCTATTAAATACACAATAATCATTATACGAATTAATACACGTACAATAAGAAGGACATAAGACATCACACAAAAATGGAATCATACCTCCACTAATAGATTTTTGTTCTGCTTTGTTTAAGGCTTTGCCTAAACTTGAAATGTTTTTTAACATAATGTAAAATTTTAAAGATTAATAATACATCTAAGTTAATCTATAGAATTCCTCGAGGTTCTACCTCGGGGTCAAAGAGGAAAGTTTGAAAACGGATAGTTTTCATAAAACTAAAAATAAGTTTTTTCCGCTTGATACCTCGATGGCTCTGCCTCGGGGTAGTTCATTTTTAGAGTGCAAGCGTTTGAAACAGCTCCCAATGATGAGTGTGTCGACAGCGAAACCATTACAGTAAATACAACAGATGCACTGGAGTATACTATTGATACCGCAACAGCTACAGAGAGTATCGATGCTTCTTGTGAAAATGTAAATACGACACATCTAGATGTGTGGTATGCCTTTACTATGCCCGTCTCTGGAAATCTAAGAGTAACTAATATCCCAAACACCGTAAGCATTACGCTGTTTGATACCTGCGGAGGAAGCGAGATTACTTGCTTTACTGATGACGGATTTATTGTTGGCCTACAAGAAACCACCGATTATGTGATGAGAGTCGCTGAAAATTCGACGTTTGCAGGAACTGTCAATTTTAGAGTACAAGCGTTTGAAACGGCTCCCAATGATGAGTGTGTCGATAGAGAAACCATTACAGTAAATAC
>JBLHOX010000152.1:0-7211 GCA_047623725.1 Dokdonia sp.
GGCGAAGTTTATCTTAAAACCTTACTATGCGCGATATATTTCATAAATTAAAACATTCAAAATAGAGTGGCATTTATGGTACGCTGTACATCTGAAGAAGTCTTATATTTGCATTGCTTGATACTACATATATGACCGATATTGTTATTGATAAATTAAAAGACGCACGAATTCTTGTAACTGGTGGGGCTGGTTTTATAGGTTCTAACCTTTGTGAGTATTTATTAGGGCAAGGAGCCATAGTCCATTGTATGGATAATTTTGCTACAGGTCATAAAAGGAATATAAGTGCGTTAATCGATCACCCTAATTTCACACTATTTACAGGAGATATTCGCAATCTTGAAGACTGTAAACAAGCCGTAGCCTCTATGGAGTATGTGTTACATCAAGCTGCATTAGGTTCTGTACCAAGATCGATCAATGATCCTATTACAACAAATGATGTGAATGTAAGCGGTTTTTTAAATATGCTTACTGCTGCTAGAGATGAAAAAGTGAAACGCTTTGTATATGCTGCAAGTTCATCTACGTATGGCGATTCTCCAGCATTACCCAAAAAAGAAGACGTTATAGGAAAACCATTATCTCCTTATGCGATTACAAAATATGTAAATGAATTGTATGCAGATGTATTCCATAAAGTGTATGGTCTAGATACCATAGGTTTACGC
Organism: Dokdonia sp.; assembly: GCA_047623725.1. Classification (GTDB taxonomy): domain Bacteria; phylum Bacteroidota; class Bacteroidia; order Flavobacteriales; family Flavobacteriaceae; genus Dokdonia. The sequence goes on from JBLHOX010000152.1 coordinate 675, forward strand.
TATTTCAATGTTTTTGGTCGTAGGCAAGATCCCGATGGTGCGTATGCAGCCGTTATTCCTAAGTTTGTAAAACAATTCATAAATCATGAATCACCCACCATAAATGGTGATGGTTCTTTTTCAAGAGACTTTACTTATATAGATAATGTCATTGAGATGAATATAAAATCAATGCTTACTTCTAATCCAGATGCATTAAACACTGTATATAATGTTGCTTACGGAGAACGAACAACGCTTAAGCAATTAACAGAGATATTAAAAAATGCTTTAATTACATACGATACGACTATACAAGAAGTTGCTATAGGATATGGTTCAGAACGAGTAGGGGATGTACCGCATTCGCTCGCTTCTATAGAAAAAGCAACCGATCTTGTAGGATATACGCCAAAATATGACCTTGAGAAAGGAATACAAGAATCTATGGGGTGGTATTGGAAGCATTTAAAATAAAATAGATTTATGACAGATATTAAAATAGGAATTATTGGACTAGGGTATGTAGGATTACCTTTAGCACGCCTATTTGCTACTTCTTATAATGTTGTTGGTTTTGATATAAAAGCAGCCCGCATAACAGCATTGAATCAAGGGATTGATGCTACATTAGAAGTAACAGAAGAAGATTTAAAATCAGTCTTACATGATGATCATACAACAGGTAATGGTCTCTATTGCTCTTGTAATGTAGCCGATCTAAAAGATTGTAATTATTACATCATCACGGTACCTACACCAATAGATAAAAATAACAGACCTGTATTGACGCCTCTTTATAAAAGTAGCGAGACTATTGGTTCTGTTCTTAAAAAAGGAGATATCGTCATATATGAGAGTACGGTGTATCCTGGAGTCACAGAAGAAGAATGTGTTCCTGTATTAGAAAAAGTAAGTGGTCTCGTATTTAATGAAGATTTCTTTGTAGGATATTCGCCAGAACGTATTAATCCAGGTGATAAGTTACATACGGTAGATAAAATATTAAAGGTAACTTCTGGAAGTACTCCAGAAATAGGTAAGAAAGTAGATGCGCTATACGCATCTGTTATTACTGCGGGTACGCACTTAGCACCAACCATTAAAGTTGCCGAAGCAGCCAAAGTAATAGAGAACTCTCAACGAGATATTAATATTGCTTTTGTCAACGAGCTTGCAAAAATCTTTAACCTCATGGGGGTAGATACACAAGATGTTCTTGAAGCTGCAGGTACAAAATGGAATTTTTTACCATTTAAACCAGGTCTTGTAGGAGGGCATTGTATAGGAGTAGATCCTTATTATCTTGCTCAAAAAGCACAAGAACTAGGATATCACCCAGAGATTATTCTTGCAGGGAGAAGGCTTAATGATAGTATGGGGGCTTATGTAGCCTCAGAAGTAGTGAAGTTAATGTTACAAAACGATATTAAGGTAAACGGAGCTCAGGTATTAGTATTGGGAATCACTTTTAAAGAAAATTGCCCAGATGTACGTAATACCAAAGTAGTAGACGTTATCCGAGATTTAAAAGAATATGGAGTTCATGTGACGATCTATGATCCATGGGTTCATCCAGAAGAAGTTAAAAATGAGTATGGACTTGATGCGATTACAACAGCACCAGACACAACCTTTGATGCCATTGTACATGCCGTTGCACATAAAGAATTTTCTAATTTGGATCTCACAACATTCAAAAAAGAAAAAGCTATTATTTATGATGTAAAAGGGGTATTAAAAACAGCTGTAAACGGGAAGTTATAATGAAGATATTGATCACAGGAGGCGCAGGTTTTATAGGTTCACACGTCGTACGAAGGCTCGTAACATTGTATCCAGACTACCATATTTATAATTTAGATGCTTTAACCTATGCAGGGAATCTAGAAAATTTAAGAGGTATAGATACTGCACCCAATTATACTTTTTTAAAAGCAGATATCACCGATGCAGCTCATATTCAAGAGCTTTTTGAGTTGCATAGATTTGATAAAGTAATTCACCTAGCAGCCGAGTCTCATGTAGACCGCTCTATAGAAGAGCCATTGGCATTTGTGAAGACCAATGTGATAGGCACTATGAATTTATTGAATGCCTGTAAGTCTATATGGCAAAAAGGTTCTGATGGGCATCTATTTTACCATATCAGCACCGATGAGGTGTATGGCTCATTAGGAAGTGAAGGTCTTTTTACAGAAGAAACCCCGTATAGTCCTAATTCACCCTATGCAGCATCCAAAGCAAGTTCTGATCATTTTGTGAGAGCTTATGGAGAAACGTATGATTTGCCATTTATTATTTCAAACTGTTCTAATAATTATGGACCTAATCATTTTCCAGAAAAACTAATTCCTTTATTCATTCATAATATCATAGAGAAGAAACCACTTCCTGTGTATGGTGATGGTAATTATACAAGAGATTGGTTATATGTACTAGATCATGCCATTGCGATAGACACCATTTTGCATACAGGACGTGTAGGAGAAACGTATAATATAGGCGGTTTTAATGAGTGGAAGAATATTGATCTTGTTCATTTACTTTGTGAGATGATGGATGATACGCTTTCGCGAAAGCGTGGCACCTCTGCATCCCTCATTACATTTATAAAAGATCGTCCAGGGCACGATAAACGCTATGCTATTGATGCGTCAAAAATTAATACAGAACTAGGGTGGAAGCCTTCAGTTACCTTTGAAGAAGGCTTAAAATCTACTGTAGATTGGTATATGAATAATGCCACTTGGTTAGCAAATGTTACTTCGGGTGATTATCAAGACTACTATAAAAAAATGTATCAATCATGAAAGGAATTGTTCTAGCAGGAGGCGCAGGTACTCGCTTATATCCACTTACCATAGCCGTAAGCAAGCAGTTATTGCCTGTATATGATAAGCCTATGATTTACTATCCTATTTCGGTTCTTATGTTAGCCGGAATACGACAAATACTTATTATTACAACGCCAGAAGATCAAGCATCTTTTAAAAAGCTACTAGGCGATGGGACAGCACTAGGATGTGAGTTCCATTATGAAGTACAGGCAGAACCTAACGGTCTTGCAGAAGCATTTATTATTGGAGAAACGTTTATAGGCTCTGATAAAGTTGCCCTCGTACTAGGAGATAATATATTTTACGGTAACGGACTTAGCAAGCTCTTACAAAGTAAGACAGCAATTAATGGAGGTGCTATTTTTGCATATCCAGTAAGAGATCCTGAACGTTTTGGTGTGGTGACTTTTGATAAAGATCATAAGGCAACAAGTATTGAAGAAAAACCTAAAAACCCAAAATCTAACTATGCCGTTCCAGGATTGTATTTTTATGATAATGATGTTATAGAAATTGCAAAATCCATCACTCCATCAGCAAGAGGAGAAAAAGAAATTACATCGATAAACCAAGCCTACCTTTCAAAAGGTAATTTGGAAGTTGTGTTAATGAGCCGAGGAATGTCTTGGTTTGATACAGGAACCGTAGATGCTCTTGATGATGCTACAGAGTTTATTAGGGTGCTTCAGCGTAATCAAAGTACCATGATAAGCTGTCTTGAAGAGATTGCTTATAAAATGTCATGGATCTCTTATGATACACTTAAGGAAAGTGCCAATCGCTATGGAAAAGGAAATTATGCTCATTATATTAACTCCCTATAAATGCAAATAAAAAGGACTCCTTTTAAAGACTTAATTATTTGTAATCCTACTGTCTATAAAGATGAACGAGGGTATTTTTATGAATCTTATAATGATCTTTTATTTAAAGAAAAAACAGGACTGTCTCCTCAATTTGTGCAGGACAATCAATCGCAATCTACCTATGGTGTACTAAGAGGGTTGCATTTGCAAGTTGGAGAAATGGCGCAAGCAAAACTAGTACGTGTTATAGAAGGAGAAATCCTAGATGTTGTGGTTGACTTACGTAAAGAAGAACCTACTTTTGGTCAATCATTCTCTATTGTACTATCTGCCGAAAACAAGACTCAGTTATTTATTCCAAGAGGATTTGCACACGGTTTTTTAGTGTTAAGCCCGACAACCACCTTTTTTTATAAATGTGATAATTACTATCATAAAGACAGTGAACGAAGCTTAAAATTTGATGATCCACAATTAGATATTGACTGGAAGTTAGATCCAAAAGATTTTATACTATCAGAAAAAGATCTGAAAAATATAGATTTTGACACCTTAAAACAATCATTATAAGGCAATGAGTCTTACAGAGTCACATAAAAAAATTCTTATTACTGGCGCAAACGGTCAGTTAGGAAATGCGCTTAAGGCAGAGCATTCTCAATTTTTACACTATGAGTATGTATTTGCGACCAGAGATATACTGGATATTACTTCTGAAGCGTCTATTAAAAACGCTGTAGAAATTCATCAACCTGATGTAATTATCAATACCGCAGCCTATACCGCTGTAGATGCCGCCGAAGACGATCAAGACGCAGCATACAAACTTAATGAAGAAGCTGTACGTTTTCTCGCTGAGGTCTGTGAGCAAAACGCCATAAAACTTATTCATATTTCTACCGATTATGTTTTTGATGGTACGTCAAGCATTCCTTATACAGAAGAGTTTGCACCTAATCCGCAAACGGTGTACGGAAAATCAAAACTTGCAGGAGAGAAGGCGATTCAGTCTCTAGATAGGTTGACGTATGCTATCATACGTACTTCCTGGTTATATAGTGATTATGGGAATAATTTTTACAAAACGATGTTGCGTTTAGGTAAAGAAAGAGATGAGCTATCTGTAGTTGATGATCAGCATGGGATTCCTACACGCGCTAATGATCTGGCTAGAGCAATCCTTCAAATGGTGGCTACACTTGCGTATACGCATAGGGGTATTTATCATTATAGTAATAAAGGAGTTGCTACTTGGTACGCTTTCGCGAAAGCGATATTTGAATCTTCAAAAATAGAGATAAAAGTCATCCCTGTTTCTTCTGAAGCATTTCCTACAATAGCTATACGTCCTAAAAATAGTGTATTAGATTGTACTAAAATTATAAAGAATTTTAATGTAGATAGACCTTTTTGGAAAGATTCACTTTAATAAATTAGTATACATAGTTTATATGTTTTTTAACTCTATAGATTTTGCGATTTTCTTACCTATAGTATTTCTGATCTATTGGGGGATATTACGTAAGTCTATAACATTCCAAAATATATTTATTATACTTACTAGCTATATTTTTTATGGTTGGTGGGACTGGCGTTTTTTGTTTCTTATAGCAATAAGTACCCTTGTAGATTTCTTTGTAGGCATAGGTCTTAAAAAGCATGATTCACATAAGAAACGGAAGGCTTTGTTATTGCTTAGTATTCTCACTAATATTGGTATTTTACTCTTTTTTAAATACTATAACTTCTTTCTTGAGAATTTTGTAGATGCCTTTTCTCTTTTTGGAAAAGAAATCCCGGTTACTAGCTTGCAAATCATATTACCTGTAGGGATTAGTTTCTATACTTTTCAGACATTATCATATAGTATAGATGTGTATAAGAGAAAAATAACACCTACGACAGATTTTTTTGCATTTACAGCTTTTGTATGTTTCTTTCCTCAGTTGGTTGCAGGTCCTATAGAAAGGGCTAAAAATCTTTTACCTCAATTTCAAAAAAAGCGTCATTTTGACTATTCAAATGGTGTAGATGGACTCAAACAAATTCTTTGGGGGTTATTTAAAAAAATGGTCATAGCAGATACTTGTGGACGTTATGTAGATATATTATACACAAATCCTTCTGATTTTTCAAGTAGTTCTTTGATTCTTGGGGTTATATTCTTTTCCTTTCAAATTTATGCTGATTTTTCTGGATACTCTGATATCGCTATTGGGGTGGCTAGATTATTTGGGTTTGATCTTAAGCAAAATTTTGCAACCCCATATTTCTCACGTTCTGTTATTGAATTTTGGAAAAGATGGCATATTTCACTTTCTACTTGGTTTAGAGACTATATTTATATTCCATTAGGAGGAAGCAAAACATCTAGGAGTCGTTTTTGTAGTAAGTGGTTTTTGGCATGGCGCTTCTTGGACATTTATTATATGGGGCTTTTTACATGCGGTCATTTATTTAATTACTTTTCTATTTGCAAAAAAGAAAGAGACAGTAAAGACGAAGCCAGTATACGGCATAAAGTATGTTTTTAATACAGTTTTTACTTTTTCTATAGTATCGTTTATGTGGATATTTTTCAGGTCAGAAAACTTAGATATAGCTTTTCAATATATTATAAACATATTCTCTAGTAGCATATTTAGTTTTCCTACTTTTATAAGTAAAGGAAAGCTTTTAGTAATTCTGTTGTTTTTAGGTATGCTGCTTTTTATTGAATGGAAAGGGAAAAATGAAAGTTATGCTTTGAAGAGGTATATGGATACATACCCTAAAATGATGCGATGGTCATTTTATTCTTTATTGATTTTATTCATAGGTGTTTTTTCGCAAAGTGATGAGACGCCATTTATTTACTTTCAATTTTGATTATGAAACGTTTTGTTAAACAAATAGCGATATTTATACCTTTT
>JBLHOX010000153.1:0-7201 GCA_047623725.1 Dokdonia sp.
ATATCTTGCACAACCTTAAAGAACAAGGCAAGTGATACAAAACTCAAAACACCTCTGAGGCTTAACCAGAATACGTTTTTCCCAATAACGGGTACTTTCTTATAAAGCATATATGGGAAAATAAAAATAAAGGTTCCAAAAGCTCTAAAAAAAACAACTTGAAGTGGATGAAAGTCCTGTAGGTATTTTGCCAGAAGGTTCATCCATGCAAAAGTGAATGCAGCGATAAGCATATAGACAATTCCTCTAGCCATATGGATGGTTTTATTTGCCATGCGAAAGTACAATAAATGCGGTAAGTGATACTCGTTGAAATCTTAGTTTTTACTTTTTTAATTCAAGAAGTATGGGTATCTATATCATTAAAAAAGCGAGCCTGTATAGACTCGCTTTTTGTATTTTATGTTGTATACGCTCTCGCACTTCGACTACGCTCAGTATAAACTCCTGCGTCAAGATGCTCCTTGGAAGCATAAGAAGAACGTATAAATAATAAATTATTCTTTGATCAAACTTCTTGAGATTACAATTTTCTGAATCTCTGAAGTCCCTTCATAAATCTGAGTGATTTTTGCATCACGCATTAAACGCTCTACGTGGTAATCTTTTACAAAACCGTTTCCTCCATGTATTTGTACAGCTTCTACGGTGTGCTCCATCGCTACTTTTGAAGCGTATAGCTTTGCCATAGCACTAGAACGATCGTAATTATTACCTTGATCCTTATCCCAAGCAGATTTCATGACTAGGTAACGTGCAGCTTCTATCTCTGTGTACATATCTGCAATTTTAAAAGCAATTGCTTGATGGTTGCAAATCTCTGTACCAAAAGCTTTACGCTGTTTAGAATATTTAAGCGCCAGTTCATAAGCGCCAGCTGCAATTCCTAAGGCTTGAGCTGCAATCCCAATACGTCCACCAGAAAGTGTTTTCATCGCAAATTTGAATCCAAAACCATCTTCTCCAATACGATTTTCTTTAGGTACTTTTACATCGTTAAACTGTAATGTATGTGTGTCACTACCTCTAATCCCTAATTTATCTTCTTTTGGTCCTATTTCAAAACCAGGCAATCCCTTTTCTACAATAAATGCATTGATACCACGGTGTCCTTTTTCTCTGTCTGTTTGTGCAATCACAAGATATACATCAGAACGACCACCATTTGTAATCCAGTTTTTTGTACCATTTATGATATAATGATCTCCTTTGTCTTCTGCAGTAGTAGCTTGTGAAGTCGCATCAGATCCAGCTTCTGGCTCACTCAAACAAAATGCTCCTACAAACTCACCAGTAGCAAGTTTTGTAAGGTATTTTTGTTTTTGCTCTTCATTACCATACGCTTCCAGTCCGTAACATACTAAAGAGTTATTTACAGAAACAATCACAGAAGCAGATGCATCTATCTTAGATAATTCTTCCATAATTAATACATAAGAAATAGCATCCATACCACTTCCTCCATATTTTGGATCTACCATGATTCCTAGAAAACCGAGATCTCCCATTTTTTTGACAAGTTCTGCAGGAAACTGCTGTTTTTCATCACGTTCTATAACACCAGGAAGTAATTCTGTATTAGCAAAATCACGTGCTGCGTCACGTATCATTAAATGTTCTTCAGTTAAACTAAAATCCATGTGAGGGTACTGTTTTAATAATTATGTAAAAATTGTATGCAAAGATACTGGAATCTTACATTTTTCTCAATAATTTTAACGTGATGAAAAGAAAATACTATAACGTTATCGGAGTGATGAGTGGGACAAGCCTAGATGGTATTGATTTTGCGTATGTAAAGATGACTATAAAGCCGCATTATGAAGCCCAAATTATAGTAGCAGAAACGCAGGCATACCCTGACTTTTGGGTAAAAAAACTTCAAAAAGCGGTTCATTATACTAAAGACGAACTTCAGGATTTGAATGAAACGTATACGCAGTATTTAGGAGAAGCAATCAATGCGTTTATTAAGAAAAATAAAATTTCTCGTAGCCAAATAGATGCGATATGTTCTCATGGGCATACTATTTTGCATCAACCTGATCAAGGATATACGCTACAAATAGGAAATTTACCAGAAATTACAATCATTACAAAATGTACTGTAGTATGTGATTTTAGAGTGCAAGATGTGTCGCTGGGTGGTCAAGGAGCTCCTTTAGTTCCTGTAGGGGATCAATTGCTGTTTTCAGAATATGATTACTGCCTCAATTTAGGTGGCTTTGCAAATGTATCTATGCAGAAAGGGGATACTCGTATTGCGTATGATATTTGTGCGGTTAATACGGTGCTCAATGAGTATGCACAAAAATTAGGCGCAGCGTATGATGATGGGGGCGCTTTCGCGAAAGCGGGAGCAACACATTTACAGTTATTAGAAAAACTCAATGGGTTGCCATTTTTTAAAAAATCACCTCCCAAATCTTTAGGAATAGAATGGGTGCACAAAAATATTTTTCCATTGATAGACAGTTATGGTTTAGAACCTACAGCTGTTTTAGCAACCTTTACAGAACATGTTGCACAGCAATTAGCAAATCAATTTGAAGAGGGAAGTACCGTCTTCATTACAGGTGGAGGTGCCTATAATACCTTTCTGATAGAACGATTAAAGGCATTGAAAAATATGGATGTCGTACTTCCAGATAACTTGCTTATTGAATATAAAGAAGCCATCGTTTTTGGATTATTAGGTGTTTTAAAATTAGAAGGGAAAAATAATTGTCTGGCAAGTGTTACAGGAGCTAGTAAAGATCATAGCGCTGGTGTGATTATAAAGTATGCCGTTTGATTTTTTGTAACATTTATTTTTATACACAAATACAAATCAGCGGTTTATGTGGTTTTTTAGTATTGAGTTGAAAATGATAAATTAAGTATTACAATGCTATAAATGGATATGATATGTAGGGTTGCTTACTTTTCTATTTATAATATAAATTCTTTAGCGTATAAGTACGCTGTACTTTTTTATATTTGTAACACACATATTCATTATAATATGTACATACTATATGAGAGAACTACTAGCTAAGTACGAAGATAAATCTCCAGAAATTGTTTTTCATTGGAATGACCCAGAAACAGAAGCAGAAGGCTGGGTAGTTATTAATTCTTTACGAGGTGGTGCTGCAGGAGGTGGCACACGTATGCGTAAGGGACTTAATATGAATGAAGTGCTTTCATTGGCAAAGACAATGGAGGTAAAATTCACAGTATCGGGACCTGCTATTGGAGGAGCAAAATCTGGAATCAACTTTGATCCTAAAGATCCTCGTAAAAAAGGAGTGTTGGAACGCTGGTATAAAGTGGTGTCTCCATTACTTAAAAGTTATTACGGTACAGGAGGAGATCTGAATGTAGATGAAATCCATGAAGTAATTCCTATTACAGAAGAAAGCGGTGTTTGGCATCCTCAAGAAGGAGTTTTTACAGGACATTTCCAACCCACAGAAGCCGATAAGATTAATCGTATAGGGCAACTACGTCAAGGTGTTATTAAGGTAATAGAAAATCCAAAATTCTCTCCAGATGTTACGCGCAAGTATACTGTGGCAGATATGATCACAGGATATGGTGTGGCAGAAGCTGTACACCATTACTACGATATTTACGGAGGCGATATAAAAGGAAAACGTGCCGTTGTACAAGGTTTTGGGAATGTAGGAGCTGCTGCTGCATATTACTTAGCTCAAATGGGGGCCAAAGTTGTTGGTATTATAGATGTAGTAGGAGGATTTATCAAGGAAGATGGTTTTTCTTTTGAAGAGATTCAAGCCATGTATCTTACTAAAGAAGGAAATACACTAGGAGGAGATAACTTAATTCCATTTGAAGAAATGAATGAGCGTATCTGGAATCTTGAAACAGAGATCTTTGCTCCTTGTGCAGCCTCTAGATTAATCACGCAAGATCAAATAGACCGTATGATCAATACAGGTTTAGAAGTGATTTCTTGTGGAGCTAATGTTCCTTTTGCAGATAAAGAAATATTTTTTGGCCCTATCATGGAGCATACAGATGCTAAAGTGAGTTTAATTCCTGACTTTATTTCAAATTGCGGAATGGCTCGTGTATTTGCCTACTTCATGGAACGTAAAGTGCAGATGACAGATGATGCTATTTTTGATGATACTTCTATGACTATTAGAAATGCGATCCAACAGACGTATAATCAAAATAAGAATACAAAAAATATTAGCAATACTGCCTTTGAAATTGCTTTAAAACAACTACTTTAAAAGCTTCTTAAAAACCAACCTTTTTTATGGAATCAGTTATTATCCTAATTTTTGTTATTGGCTATCTTTCAATAACTCTTGAACATCCTTTAAAACTTGACAAAACGGTGCCTGCACTTATTATGGCTTCCTTGATGTGGGCCTTTTTAGCTGTCGGTTTTAGCCAAGGATGGTTTAATGTTGTAGATTCTCATGAAGAGGTGTTTAGTTTTTTAACGAGTGGTGACGATGCACTGCATGGCTTTGAAAACACACTACTACATCATCTAGGGAAAACAGCCGAGATACTAGTATTCCTTATAGGAGCGATGACCATCGTAGAAATTATAGATCTACATCGCGGTTTTGAAGTCCTTAAAACTGCCGTCCGTACCCGTAGTAAAAGAAAACTACTATGGATTATAGGAATCTTAGCATTTATCCTATCTGCTATTATAGATAATCTTACGGCTACGATTGTTTTAATTACGCTATTGCGAAAACTGATAAGCAACAAAAACGAAAGATTATGGTTTGCAGGACTTGTAGTGATTGCTGCAAACGCTGGAGGCGCTTGGTCTCCTATTGGAGATGTAACAACAACGATGTTATGGATTGCTAACAAAGTATCTGTAGGAGGTCTTGTTACTACATTGGTCATACCATCATTACTTTGTTTTATAGTACCATTTGCAATTGCGATGTATTTGCCAGCTTTTAAAGGTGATATAGAAGTAGAAGAATTAGAAGATGATGAAGAAGCAGGTCGTTTGTTAAGTAGTAAAACCATGTTATTTTTAGGATTAGGAATGATTGTATCTGTACCGATCTTTAAAACCTTAACGCACCTACCTCCCTATATGGGAATGATGTTAGCTTTAGGAATTGTATGGTTAGTTTCAGAATATATTCACCCAGAAGAAGATTTCTCTAAAGAACGCCGTCACTTATACTCTGCACATAAAGCATTATCACGTATAGAGATCAGTAGTATCCTATTTTTCTTAGGGATATTAATGGCAGTTGGTGCCTTAGAAACCCTTGTATACGGAACTATAGGAGGAGAAGAAGTAGGAACATTACGCTACCTCGCAGAAGTATTAGAAGCTTCGATTCCTAATCAAGATGTCGTTGTCGCATTATTAGGAGTATTCTCCGCAATTATAGATAACGTACCCTTAGTAGCAGCCTCTATAGGAATGTATGGTGGCACACATCTAGATGCAAATTTATGGCATGCCATTGCATTTTCAGCAGGAACAGGAGGGAGTATGTTGATTATTGGTTCGGCGGCAGGAGTAGCCGCTATGGGAATGGAGAAAATAGATTTTATCTGGTATCTTAAAAAAATCTCTTGGCTAGCCGCTGTAGGATTTATAGTAGGGTATATATATCTTGTCATCATGTTCAAATTATAACACATACTTATTCCCCATATACTGCGTTATAAACTTAACTAATCCTGAATTATGATTAACATATTACTGCAAGATGGCGCTCAAGATGCTGCCGATGCACTTACTACAGATGAGCCTGTAGAAAAAACACTCTCTATTATAGACCTTTTAGTAACTGGAGGAGTCTCTGGTATGGTGATTATAGGTGTTTTATTTGTCTTACTTTTTGTAGCCATTTATATTTATTTTGAACGCTTATTTGCTATCAAAGCTGCCTCAAAAATAGATGGAAACTTCATGAATCAAATTCGTGATAATGTTTCTAATGGCAACATAGAAGCAGCAAAAATACTATGTGCTCAAACCAATTCGCCTGTAGCTAGACTTACAGCAAAAGGAATATCCAGAATAGGAAACCCTCTTGAAGATATTAATACAGCCATTGAGAACAGTGGACGGTTAGAAGTATATAAATTAGAAAAAAATGTAAGTGTACTCGCAACCATTGCAGGAGCCGCACCTATGATAGGATTCTTAGGAACGGTAATCGGGATGGTAATGGCTTTTCATACACTCGCTACCAGTAGTGGTCAAGCAGATATGGGAACCCTAGCAGAAGGTATTTATACCGCAATGACAACAACTGTAGCAGGTCTTATTGTAGGGATTATCGCTTATATGGGGTACAACCATTTGGTAGTACGTACAGATAAAGTAGTACACTCCATGGAAGCAAATGCCGTAGATTTCTTAGACTTACTTAACGAACCTATCTAGTATGAATCTACGCGGAAGAAATAAAGTAAGCCCAGACTTCAGTATGAGTTCTATGACAGATATTGTATTTCTGCTGTTGGTCTTTTTTTTACTGACCTCTCCATCCATTACGCCAGATGCGCTAGATCTTATATTGCCTAAGGCAAAAGGAAAGACAAGTAATAAGCAAAACCTATCAGTAAGTATTACAAAAGATCTTGATTATTATGTAAATAAGGAGCGTATTAATGAACGAGGGATTGAAGCCTTTATTACAAAAGAATTAAGCGGTGTAGAAGAACCTACTATTATCTTAAGAGCAGAAGAAGGAGTCCCTATTGAGAATGCTGTGAAGATTATGGATATTGCAAATCGCAATAGATACAAGATTGTACTCGCTGTACGACCTAATTAAAATAAATGATACATACGCTTTCGCGAAAGTATATAAAGAATGAAAAGTAGTCAGACTTATAAAAATGGAGATAATAACATAAAACCTTCTGAAGGAGGGGGATTTCTAGATACGCCACATAAAAAGAAATCTTTCACTATAAGTAGCATTATTATGGCCATCATACTATTGCTTATGTTTTGGGTAGGGATGGACTATATGGATCCGCCAGAAGAAGGAGGGATTGCTGTCAACTTTGGGACCTCTAGTGTAGGATCAGGAAATGTACAGCCTACACAACCTGTAGCCTCGGCTCCTAAAAATACAGCACCAGAACCTGTGCCTACGCCACCTCAACCAGAGATTACAGAAGAAGTCGTTACTCAAGACACAGAAGATGCTCCAGTCATAGAAGAAAAACCCGAAGAAAC